>NZ_JBKYAR010000026.1:0-3620 GCF_047023275.1 Faecalibacillus sp.
TTATTGTATTGAATTATTCTATTATTTATAAGTGCTTAATTATTTGTCGCTTACTGTAATACTGTGATTATTTTTAAAATAATCATATATCTTATTTACTACTTCGTCATCTTTCCAACAATATGATAAAAAAATATCCATTTCTTTTTTCCTCCCTATTTCTTTATTAAATATTAATCCCATTCGATTTCTTCTTCTGCCATATCATAGATTGTATTATTAAGTTCAACATCTACTTTATTTACAAGCCATCCATGTACACGACAAAGATTTATAAAATCTTGGATACGATTGAGTCCATTAATTTCTTTCAATGTCACAACAACTCCAAATTTCATGCCTAATCCAGCATTATCATCAAGTCGTTCTTTTTTTCGAATCATTAAACCCCAGTTCCCAGCTCCATATATTTTTTTTGAACGTGCATTGGAAGTTAATTTTTCACTAATATGTTTTACATTATCCCATTTGCGATACATTTTACGTGCATTTGTTTCAAAAAGCTTTTCACCATTTTCATCACCTTGTGAGTTATTATTAATCGCTTTAATAGATACTTTACCGTCTTTTTCCTTAACTCTACCAAAATGTATATCCATCTCACTACAAGTATAATCAACGCCTTGATTACGATCACATTTGGGATAATAAGCCAATGTTGCTCGTGCTATATAAGGAAATCCTTTTTCATCACGAGGAACAGGTATATTATAAGTAAATGTTTCATAATTATTGACCGTACCTGAAAGAATAAATTTTATTTCATCTTCATTTGTTTTTAAAATATCTTCTATTTTTCTAGGAACAACGCCAAATCCCACTCTAAAAGTATGATCATCTCTTCTATTCCATCCAGCAGCAGAGTCAATCAACAATGCTTTAGCCACTTCTCTAGAAAATCCCATTTTATGTATTAAATAGGCCATTTTACGAGAAATCCATGGAGCTGCATAAGATGTTCCAATTCGTCCCCATTTTCCTAATGGTTCACAAACATCAATTGCTTTATCAACATCTCCACCATAATAACTTACATCAGGTTTATGAAAGAAAGAAAGTACAGGCCCACATCTTCCATAAGAAGCTGGTTGATTTGAAAAATCAACTGAATTTACAACAATTGAATTAATAGAATCTGCAGGTGCTCCTATTTTCATATTTTCTTTTGTACTACTTCCTTTATTCGTTCCAGCAACAACAAAAACAATATCATATTCATTTTGTAAACGATCAAGAAGCGCTCCCTCTGGAGAAACAAAATTTTCTTCTATTTCTAATAAGGCTCCTAACGATAAATTCCATACTTTGATATCTAGATTTTTTTTAACTATTTTTTCAATATTTTTTAATACCGATATTGAACTAAATTTACCTTCTACTGCCACACCAAAATGACGAACTTTAAAGCGACCACACCCATCATCTAAATTAGGATTGATAGTTGGACCATCTACAATAATCGAACATACAGCTGTACCATGTTCTTTATCTTTAGGCCTTATTTCAATATTAGAATCTACTAAATTCTTTGAATCAACCCATTTAGAAAAATAAACTTGATCATCAAATTGAGTATCAATAACTCCTATTGTGGGCTCATTTATTGGATCAGGAATTGTTATTATTTCTTCATCATAATGGTTATCTAGAATATCTTCTTTATTCCATTCAGATATGTCTGAAACACTCATTGCTATTAAATAAGGCATAGATTGTTTCAAAATATCTAGCTCTTCTTTTTTTAAATGGAATGTCGTTTCATTCAACATTTTCATTTTTCCAAGATTAATACCAATAGACTGTAACAATTCAGCAGAATCTACCCCCGTTTTATAGATTGTTACAATTGAATCTTTCGGAGACTCATTTAAATCTTTATCAATAGCAAAATAACTGACATAAAAACAATCAACAATTGCTTTAGATAAAGTTGACTTTGAATACTTTGTATCAGGAATACCCTTTTTATTAATTTTTTTAAGCTCTATATTTGTAATAGTCCCATTAAAATAATAGACCATAATATTTTCAATTTCTTGTAACATATTAATTGTATTATATAAAGCATCTAAATTTATAAAATGCGTAAACACATGACATATATTTCCATTGTGGTGTTCAAACTTTGATCCTCTTATAGACACATTCGTTGTTTTTCCTGCTTCTTTTAATAAGCATTTTATACGATGGCTTTTAGCAACAACACGATCATAATGGACACTTACAAGAGCACCTTTGATATCAGGATGATCATGCCAATAATTTTTAATTTCAACTAATTGAGATATTAACGATCTTATATGGTGAACTTCTACCTTTTCTCCTTTAGGAAGCGATGGTGCTCCTACAGTTCCTCTATTTTTAGCAGATTCAAATGTTCCTTTTAATTGTAATATCTCATTCATACTTTAGTCTCCTTTCAATTCTCTAGATACACTGCTTTTAGAAATACCTGTAAGGATTTCTATTTCACGTACTGTAAATCCTTCATTTTTTAATTCTATAATATCCATAGGTATATTCCCTTTTACTGCAAAATAAAGGCGTCTAAAATAGTCATACTTATCTTCCATATTACTAAAAATAACAGATGTTTTGATTATATTTTTTAATTCACCTGGATAAGGAAAAACATCATATAAAGAAAGAATTTTTCTAAATAACCTTTTATTTTTTTCAACATTTTTTTGATTTTTAAGAATATTATCTAGTATTTTTTCTGCTACTTGCATTAAATTCTCTTTACTATAATTGTTAAAATGAATTATATAATCAAATCTTCTTGTCATAGCTTTATCAAAATTTTCAAATAAGTTTGTTGTTGCAACAATAATTGCACTTGAAGCTAAATTATCCAATCCTTTTAATAATGTGGATGTAGCTCTTCCCATTTCTCTTAAATCATGACTATTTGTACGATCTAATGCAAGAGCATCAATTTCATCAAACAAAAAAATAACACTATCCTGTTTACTAAACGAATTTATTTCTTTAAATAAAGATGTGATATTTTTTTGTGTTTGACCTAATTTACTATCAATAATCATTGAAAAATCAACCATATACACTTTTCTATCAAGAACTCTAGCAAGCTGTTTTACAGCCTCAGTTTTTCCTGTTCCCGGTACTCCTTCAAATAAAAACTTATTAACCTCTGCTTTATTATTAATTGCATTAGCAATACCAATAAGTTCTTGACTAATAGTAGTTGGTAAAAATAATGATGTTGACTTTAAATTTACTTCTTCAAGAAATTCAGATTCATAATTAAAATTTTGCGTATATATAACATTTGTATCCGACATCAATGCCATGATATATTCTGCTAATTCATTATCTCCTTTAGCATCAAATTCATTAGCAATACCGTAAGCTTCTTCTCTAAAAGCATTTTCATTACCTTCTACATGATACCTTATTAGATTCACTATGTTCTTTTTTTTCATTCTACTCACCCTCATATTTCCATTAATATGATAACATATTGGGACACATATGTATATAGTGGGACAAATATTTATTATATAAACAAAATAGTTAAATTTCTCCATTTATTCAAATAATCACTTAATTAACCATCTGACACATCTTTTGATTTAACTCCGTTATTCTCACTTTAA
>NZ_JBKYAR010000026.1:3630-9612 GCF_047023275.1 Faecalibacillus sp.
TCCGTTATTCTCACTTTAAACCGAGGAGTATAATCTATCACTTCTTTAAAATATTATATACTTTTCTTAAAGAGGTGGATACTATGGCTAAAAATCAAAAACCAAAAAAGGATTCTTTAATTACTTTAACTAGAAAATATGCAAATAATCATGATGAATGTGTAAAATTCTTTTTTAAAATGAAATGGCCTGTTGGCTTTTACTGTGAAAAATGTGGATGTACACATTACTATTCCATTAAAAGAGGTGATGTCTTTCAATGTAAAGAATGTGGTCATCAACATTACTTACTTTCTAATACTATATTTCAAGATAATAAGCTAGATCTTTATAAATTGATTTTAGGAATGTATCTCTTTTTTACGGCAAATAAAGGTTTGTCTGCGATTGAATTAGCTAATGAATTAGAAATAAATTATAAAACAGCGCTATTACTTTGTAGAAAATGTAGGATTCTTATGTCCCAAAGTAACAGTGAAAAAATTCTGGACAGCTTTTTTTATGAAGCAGACGTTGCTTATATAGGCTCAAAAAGTAAAGAAGAACACAAACAAGGAGTTGCTACTGAACAGCAACCCTTTTTAGTAATGTTATCAACAGATAAAGAAAATAAATATCCAAAATTTTTAAAATTAATGCCAGTAGCTGTAGATAGTACAAATAATATTGTTAGATTCATCTCAAAAAAAGCAATACTTTCAAAAGAAAGAATACTAAACACTGATGGAAAAACAACTTTTTTAGGATTAACTGATAAAATAACATTAAAATCAGAAAAAATACTCTATGATGAAGAAAATCATAGATTGTATTGGCTTAATGTATTAATTGGTGATATAAAGAATAATATTACTGGTATATATCATGGAGTAACTAAACGTGACTTACCTTTGTTTTTGAATGAACAAGAATGGCGTTTCAACCATAGATATACTGGAAAGAACTTCATGAACAAAATACAGAAATATGTTTTGAAATCACATCCATGTCCTAAAAAAGCAATTATTACTGTACTCAATTTATCCGAACCATACTATGCACATGTGTCAGATGGTTAATTAAGTTAAATTTTTTATTTCTTGTTTTTCTCGGTAAATTATTTAATTTAATGTTCAGACTATAATCTTCTATCAATCCTTTACATGCTTCTTCTATGCTGATTTGTCTTCCATTTAATGATTTACAATCACGATATAATTTAACAACATCCCCACTATTTTTTGTAGCAAAGCAAAAAAACCTATTTAACTTCGTTGAAATTTTAAATGATGGTGTTTTTTCTTCTTTATAAATGCTCTTATACACCATATTCCATTTAGCATTTTTATTTTCTGAAGCTGGATTTCCTAATTCATTTCTTGCTACTGTACCGATGTTCAATTCTTTATTTATTTGATCAATTACATATTTTAAATCTATTTTTTCATTTTCCATAATGGTCCCTTTCTATATCGTTATTTAACTCAATTACCCTTTCAATATTATCTTTCTCGTAGTATATGTTAATTTTAAAATTTTTCATTATAATCACATATTATTATATAACTCCCTCCCTCTATTTCCTATTTTCGTTTACGAACGGCTACTTTTCGTACGTGAATGTCATGTTTTATGTGCATTTTTTGCACAAAAAAAGTGTTACCTAGATAACTAAGTAACACTCCTAAATATTAATTTATTTACTAATCTATAGCATTAGCAGCATGATATGCTGTTCTAATAGCACTTGCGATATCAGCAGTTCTTTCACCTGAACAATCACCTACACATACATGAGGAATTGTAATTGATGAATCATCAAAGATATTTTTCTTTGATCCTAATGCATTGATAATTGTATCTGCTTTGATTTGATCATTTTCTGTATAGACAATATTATTTTCAATATGATCTACTTTTGTATTTACTAATTGTTTAACATGATGATCTGCAAAGTCTTTCATCATTAATGGTAAAACAGTTGTAGATTCACCAGCAGCAATTTTATCCATCATTTCAACAATTGTCACTTGATGACCTTTATTTGCTAGATATTCAGCAGTTTCAGCACCTACTAAACCTCCACCAATAACTACACAATCACCATTAACTTCTTGTCTATTTAAAACATCCCAACTTGAAACAATATTGCTGTTATCATGAGGAATTGGCATTTCCATATTATGTGCCCCTACAGCAATAATAGCATAATCATAACTATTGATATCTTTAGCTTCTTCATTTAAATGAACATCAACATTTAATGTAGGTAATACTTTTTGATAATATTCAATACTTCTTAAGATTTCATTTTTTCTTGGTGGAACAGAGGCAATATTGATTTGTCCACCTAAATGATCTGCTTTTTCAAATAAAGTCACTGTATGTCCTTTAACAGCAGCAACTCTTGCTGCTTCTAAACCAGCAATTCCTCCACCAATAACAACTACTTTTTGAGGATTATTTGTTGGTTTAATAGAAACAGTTGCTTCATTTCCATTTTCAGCATTTAAAACACATGAAATATATTGTCTATTTTGAATCGCATCAACACATCCTTTATTACAGTTTAAACATTCTCTAATACATTCACCTTTTTTCACTTTTAAAGCAATATCAGGATCAGTTAATAAAGAACGTCCATAACCAATCATATCTGCATCTCCATCATTTAAGATCTTTTCACCAGCTTCTACACTTACTACTCTACCTACTGTTGCTACTGGAATAGAAACAACTTCTTTAACTTTTCTAGCAACTGGTAATGTCCAATTATAAGGCACATCACCCATTGGTGGAATTGTATCTCCCATATTTCCTGTATGGTTAGCTTGTGCAACTTGAATCATATCAACTCCCGCTTCTTCTAGTTTTTTAGCAAAAGCAATTCCTTCGGCTTCTTTTAAACCACCTTTACCTCTTAAACTTCCATCTTTATTTAAAGTAATAATTGGAAGTTTATATTCAATTGTTAAATCAGGAGCTGCTTCTTTAATTGCTTTAACAACTTCTAAAGCATAACGAATTCTATTTTCAAAAGAACCACCATATTCATCACTACGATGATTTAATACTTCAGAACATAAAGAACCTAATAAACGATCCCCATGAACTTCAATCGCATCAATACCAGCAAGCATTGCTTTATGTGCACAGCTAGCAATACTTTCTTTAATTTGATTTAATTGTTCAACTGTTGCTTCACTTACAAAGTGTTGCATATCATGATGTAATTTAGCATACGCATCTTTGGTAATCTTTTGTGCTAATTCAGTTTGTTTTAAAGCTTCTTCTTCATTTCCTTCAGCTTTTGCTTTAGCCGCATTTTGACGAGCCATTCCTGCTTCCATAATCATTTTTCCAACACCAGGAACATCATATTCTGGATGGAAGATTTGTAAAGCTACTTTACAATCATATTGATGTAAAGTATCAGCAAGTTTTTTAAATGCTGGTATTTGTTCTTCACTATAAAGTTTTGGTGTTGGTGATGCTGTACGTACTGGAGCTACGTCACCAATAACAACATAAGAAGCTCCACCTTTCGCTAATCTTTCATAAAAGCTTAAACTTCTTTGTCCAATAGATCCATCTCTTTCTTCATATCCTGTTGTAAGAGGTGGAAACATAATTCTGTTTTTTAATGTCATTTTTCCTACTTGGATTGGTTCTAATAGTTTCATATTATATCTCCTTTGTTATTTGATATGCATTTGTAATAGCATCTTTTAATGTTCCTACTTTTTGACAATCACCAATTAAATGAGCATTTTCAATTGGTGAAGCAACTGGATTATAACCAACTGCAAAAACTAATGTATCAACATCATCTAAAACATATTCTTGATGATTCTTTTCATATTTAATTGTATTTTCATCTACATAAGTGATCTTTGAATTCAATTCAATCTTCACACCTTTTTCCATCATACGTCTTGTAAGTAATGATTTAGTTGCTCCAGATTCCCCTGTCATTAATCCTTTAGTCATTTCAATTAAAGTAATATCTCTATTTGTAGGGAATAAGTCATTAATTAATGGTGCTAAATAATCTGCTGTTTCACAACCAACAGATCCACCACCAATAATGACGATCTTTCTACCTGGGAATTTTTTACCAGATAAAATATCATCAGCAGTCATTGTTTGTTTAAAGACTTTATAAGGTTCGATTTCTTTAGGCGTTGCTCCTACTGTTGTAATCACTTCATAATCTTTAAATTCATTTTCAATCATTTCTTTAGTTACAGTTGTATTTAAACGCACATCAACACCTGTTAATTGACTCTTCATATATTTAACAACTTTAGTAATTTCTTGTTTACCAATAGGCACACACGCAATATTTAATTGACCACCTAAACGATCACTTTGTTCACATAAAACAACTTCATGTCCACGTTTTTTAGCTACATAAGCTGCTTCCATACCTGCTGGTCCACCACCAACAACAAGTACTTTTTTCTTAACTGGTGCTTCTTCAATTTCTTCTTTTTCAACAGCTGGATTGACTGTACAACTAATTGGTTTACCAAACATAATTCCTGTTAAACATCTTCCACAACCAATACATGGTCTAATTTCATCTGTTTTTCCTGCTTTTGCTTTATTTGCAAATTCACTATCACATAAATTAGGACGACCAATCATACATGCATCACAAACACCATTAGCGATCAATTCATCTCCTACCCAAGGTTCATTGATACGAGAAACTGTTGCCACTGGAATAGATACATGTTTTTTAATTTCTTCACTTGCATGTTTATGTGGTGCTGGAGCTGTTCCACTTGCTGGCATGGAACTTCCTCTTTTAATGGTATTTCCTCCAGAAACATGAATAAAGTCAACGGTTGCTTTTTCTAATTGTTTAGAGACATAAATCATATCATTAAGTGTTAAACCACCATCACTATATTCATCTCCTGAAATACGCACATCAATGATAAAATCTCTACCACATTGTTTTCTTACTTCTTCAATAACTTCTAAAGTTAAACGTAATCTTCCATGAATATCTCCACCATATTCATCTGTTCTTTTATTATATAAAGGTGTTAAAAATCCTCCTAATAAACCATGTGCATGAGCAGCTTGGATTTCTACACCATCACCCCCTGCTTTTTTAAAACGTAAAGCAGCTTCTCCAAATTGTTTAACAATTACTTTCAATTCTTCTTTTGTCACTTCTCTAGGGGCACTTTTAGCATAATATGGTCCTACATTTGATGGAGCAATCAATTGTGGTGTTCCAGGAATTGGAAAAGCCATATAAGCTGGATGAAAAAGTTGAGATAAGATTTTAGTATCATATTGATGTACTGCATCTACTAACTTTTTCCATCCTGGAATATAAGAATCATCATAGATTGACATATCCCCTGGTAAGTATGTATAAGTAGGTTCTACAGTTGTAACTTCAGTTACAATAAGTCCTACTCCGCCTTTTGCTCTTGCTGCATAGTGTTTCACTAATGCATCTGTTACATATCCTTTATCAGCAAGGTTTGTTGATAAAGGAGGCATAAAAATACGATTTTTAACTGTTGTATTTCCTATTTTAATAGGTGTAAATAAATGTTCATAATTATTCATAATACGTCTCCTTTTTCCTCATGTTTATTTTATCACAAGCAATTCTAGAAAACGCTATCAATTCTAGCTATTTACATCCCTTTTTTGTCATCAAAAACAAAAAACAAGGACAAAATATCGTCCTTGTCAGCAAGTATGATTAAGATTTAAAATGCTCTTCAACATCTTTTCTTTCTTCAGTAGTCAATTTTAAAATATCCATAGCTCTATATAATGAACATTGCAAACTTTCCATTATATTTTTTATCAAGTTAATTCTTTCTAATTTTTGTCCTTGTTCTAATCCTTGTTCCAATCCCTGTTCCAATCCTTGTTCAAGCCCCATAGAATGTCCTTTTTCTATATTCTCTTTTGCTATCATTTCTCCTAAATTACACATCTTTTCAACCTCCTTCTCTATTTCTTTAA
>NZ_JBKYAR010000026.1:9622-11676 GCF_047023275.1 Faecalibacillus sp.
GCTATCATTTCTCCTAAATTACACATCTTTTCAACCTCCTTCTCTATTTCTTTAAATTTATATTTTTTCATGACATCTTTTTTTACTAAAAGATCGTATGTATTATTAAAAAATATGACTAATGGTGTCTTTATCCAATCACTGCTTTCATACTTGTCTTCTAGCTTATGATCTTTATTTAAGTATATCATAATCTGTTCATTTTTATCATAGCTATCTAACCTTTCAATTGTTGCTCCACTGATATTTTCTTCAGTTGTTTTATAACGATTAACATGTCCATCTCTTTTTCTAGCTGCCTGTGGCAGTATCCATATCACATAGGCTTTTTTCATTCCATCATAATTTCGATAATCATATTCTTTACCATTTTGACTGGTAATCATTCTTGAAAGATAATCATTTCCTCTTGTTAATAGAGCATAGCCTGGATTTTCTACATTTTGTATTTCAACATCTAGATAGATTCTTTTTGATGTACCCTCTTTTTGTGGTAAGTTGATATAACAGAAATAATCGAATTCTACTTTTCCATGATAGGGAATATCTATTACATTATTTAATTGTTGAAAACCATCATTTCCTTTAATTATTCCAATGATTTCTTCTAGAGATACATCTTTAGCTTCTTTAATAAAACCTTTGATAATTCTTCCTAAAATTTCTGGATGACCTAATATTCTTTTACAGAGTTTATCAATCATGATGATATGATCATTTGATGTGATTTCTAATACTTTATCCATATAATTTTTCCTCCTATTATTATATAGACAATTTTTTGATGTTTTTCTTTTTAATTTTTAAAAAAGTAAAAAAATAACACCCAGGAATGATCCTTCATGTTATTTTTTAGTTTTAATTGTTAGAAGATTATTTTCTTGTAACAAAGAAAGTTGATTCATATTTTTAAATGTATATGTCTTTTGTTGAGTATCTTTAGATATATCAAGATATTCATCTTGATATATATTATTTTCTTTAATTAAATGTTGAATTAAAGCAATTTGTTTTTGATCTAAACGCATTCTTTGTTCCTTATTTTCTTTATTATATTTTAAATTCTTTTGAAATTGTTTACGATAAACGCTTGGCGTAATTCCATAAAGATCTTTAAATGCTTGACTATATGCTTTAGAAGACATCCCACAAGAAAAAGCAATTTCATCAATAGAGTCTTTACCCGCTAATAAATCCTCTAAGGAGTGACGTATTCTAACCATAGATAAATACTTAACAAAACTTACTCCTGTGTATTTTTTAAATAAACGTGAGGCATAAGAAATACTAAAAGATAAGTTTTGAGCAATATCTTCTAAATGAATATCTTCTTGATAATTTTGATCAATAAATAAAATAGCTTTCATATAGTTTTCATGGTTTTTAGAAGATAGAGGTAATTTTTCTAAAGAGAATTCTTGTTTTTGACTAATTAGATATATTAGGTTTGAAACAACTAAATTTAATAAATAAATATTATCTTTATTTTCAATAAAATGTAAAAGTAAAATACCTAATTGTTGTCTTATTTGAAAAAGTAATTCTTTATTTTGGTTTTCTCTACAAATAAGTGATTGAAAACTATGATCAATATCTCCTACCATATAATGAGGTAAATATGAAAAATCTATATGTAACGTTAAAATAATACTTTCTTTTTCGTTCATTTTTAACATATGGATATCATAAGGAGCAATAAGGGCTAATTCATGTTCATAAATTACTGTTGACATCTTTTCTGTAATAACTTCATAGCTTCCCTTTAAAACATAAGAAATTTCTAAAGAAGATTGTCTTGAAAAAACATGTCGATCAAATTGATTAATGCTTAAGCTTAAAGGATATTCAAATTTTTGACCAGAAAAATCATAATAGTAGTTCATATTTTGCATATTATCATCTCGTTTCATTAACTTTATTATAGCATAAAAAAAGATGAACATTTCTGTTCATCTCTTTTATAAAATAAAAAAGTCTTACGACTCTTTAACACTATTACTGGCGGTCTGGACGGGACTCGAACCCGCGACCTCCGCCGTGACAGGGCGGCATTC
>NZ_JBKYAR010000026.1:12249-22009 GCF_047023275.1 Faecalibacillus sp.
AATGGAGGTTCCTACCGGACTCGAACCGATGATGACAGAGTTGCAGTCTGTTGCCTTACCAACTTGGCCAAGGAACCATCCCTTGCTTTTTTTAAACTTAAAGCTCGTTTATTATACTAAGATAATAGACGAAAGTCAATACAATTACTAAACTTTTATTATTATTTTTTACAATTATCTACAAAATCTTTAAATAGTTTTAAATGATCTCTCTCTTTTTTATAAATCATTTCTGGGTGCCATTGATAACCAATCACATATTTTTTATTTGGCATATACACTGCTTCTACTAAACCATCTTCAGAATAAGCCATGGCTTTTAATAAAGGTGAAAGTTCATCAATTGCTTGATGATGACAACTATTGACCATTAATGTTTCTTGATTTAAGATGCCTTTTAATGGTGTATCTTCAATAATTTTCACTTGATGACTAGGATTATCATAAGGAGCAGGTTGTCGATGAATGCATGTAGGATGGAATTGTTGATCTAAATCTTGATAAAGCGTTCCTCCTAAACAAGCATTCAATAACTGAATACCTCTACAAATACCTAAAACAGGCTTATCAGCTTCTAAAACATATTCTAATAGTTTAGGTTCCATTTCATCTCTTTTTTGATTTAGCTTTCCACAATATTCTGCTTTTTCTTGATGATAAATTGCTGGATTTAAATCTTCCCCTCCTGCAAAAAGATAACCATCAAAATAATGTGCTGTTTCTTTTAAAGATGCTTCATCATGTGCTAAAGATAACATAACAGGAATCCCGCCTGCTTCACTAATACCATCCATATATCCTGGAAGCATCCATAAACTATCTCTTTCTTGATCATATAAAGGAACAATCGCAATTACTGGTTTATTCATAAAAGTACCTCTTTTTCGTCTTTTTTAACATTATAACATAACTTATGTTTTATGCTATAATAAAAAACGAGGTGAAAAAAATGATTGATCAAGAACAAGCTGCTAGAACACTGATTAATTTGATTGATGTTGTTCATCAAGAAAATTGGGTTTTATTAAATAATGAAGATATGGCAAATAAAACAGAAGAGTATTATATTAATTTCTTTAAGGAACGTCATTTAGATGAAGCTATTGATGAAATTAAAGCTGTTACAGAAAAGAATAAAGATTTTTTTCAAAGATTTGTTAATCATGGAGAAGTAAACGCTAAGGAAATGCGTGATTTTATGGAACCTTATCGTTTTATTAAAAGTAAATATATCTTAAAGAAAAGCTCAAAGTCCTAAGACCTTGAGCTTTTTAATTAAAATTTACATTTTTCTAAATGCCAAATATCTTCTACATATTGTTCAATTGTACGATCTGATGAGAAGAATCCACTCTTAGCAATATTAACTAAACAAATTCTAGCCCATTTAGCACGATCTTGGTATAATTCTACAACATGTCTTTGTGCATTAGCATATGATTCAAAATCAGCTAATAAGAAGTATTCATCATTTTTATTCATTAATTCATCATGAATAATTTTAAATTCTTCTGGATTACTTGAGAAAGTACCATTAGTTAATGAATCAATAGCACGACGAATCTTAAGATCATTATTATAATAATCCCATGCACGATATTGATGATTAGATTTTAAGTTTTTAACTTCTTCATCTTTTAAACCAAAGATTTCACAGTTATCTAAACCAACTAATTCAGAAATTTCTACGTTTGCTCCATCTAAAGTACCTAAAGTAATAGCTCCATTCATCATGAATTTCATATTACCAGTACCACTTGCTTCTTTACCAGCAGTAGAGATTTGTTCAGAAACATCTGCAGCAGGCATGATTTTTTCTGCTAAAGTAACACCATAGTTTTCCAAGAAAACAACTTTTAAGTATTTATTTGTTTCAGGATCATTATTAACAACATCTCCAACTGCATTAATTAACTTAATAACTTTTTTCGCAAAGTAATAAGCACTTGCAGCTTTAGCTCCAAAAATGAAAGTATGTGGATAAATACGGAAATCTGGATTAGCTTTCATTTCTTGATATAAATAAATAACATGTAAAATATTTAATAATTGTCTTTTATATGCATGTAATCTCTTAACTTGAACATCAAAGATACTATCTACATCTACTTCAATACCATTATGTTCTTTAATATAATCAGCTAAGATTTGTTTTCTTTCTTTTTTAACTGCTAAGAAACGATTTTGTAAAATTGGATCATCAACATGTTCCATTAAGTTTTCTAATTGAGCTGGTTTTTTGATCCATCCTTTACCAATTGTTTCATTAATTAATTCACTTAATTGTGGATTACAATAAGCTAACCAACGACGATGAGTAACCCCATTTGTCTTATTATTAAATTTATTTGGATAAAGTACATTAAAATCATGTAATTCTCTTTCTTTTAAGATATCTGTATGAAGTCTTGCTACCCCATTGACACTAAAGCTTCCTGCAATTGCAAGTCTTGCCATATAAACAGTACCATCTCTTAAAATCATTGTACGATCTACTAAGTTTTGATCATGATTACTTACTTCTTTAGCAAAACCTACAAAACGACGATGAATTTCTTCAATGATTTGATATACACGTGGTAATAATGTTTGCATTGTACTAATTGGCCAAGTTTCTAAAGCTTCAGCTAAGATTGTATGGTTTGTATAAGCAAATGTTTGTGTACAAATATCCCATGCATCTTGCCATTCATAACCATGATCATCAATTAATAAACGCATAAATTCAGGAATACATAATACTGGATGTGTATCATTTAATTGAATAACATGTTTTTCATGGAGGTTATCTAATGATGGATAATTTCTTAAATGCGCTTTGATGATTGCTTGGATACCTGCAGAACAGAAGAAATATTCTTGTTTTAAACGTAACATTTTTCCTGCTGGTGTAGAATCATCTGGATATAAGTTTTGACAGATACTTCTTACATCTTCGATATATCTTTGGAAATCATGATTACTTGGGAAATCTTCACTTGGTTCAGCTGACCATAAACGTAAAGTATTTGTATTTACTGTATCATTTCCAATAACTGGTACATCATAAGGTACTGCATAAATTGTTTCAGCATCTACATGTTTCCATTTACCTTCATTTTCATCCCAAATGACTTTACCAAAGAATTTAACTGGTACTCTATGTTTTGGTTTACGAACTTCCCACATAAATCCTGTTTTCATCCATTGATCAGGTAATTCTACTTGATAACCATTTTCAATTTTTTGTTTGAATAAACCATATTCATAACGAATTGTATTTCCATGTCCTGGATAATCTAATGATGCAAGTGAATCCATAAAGCATGCAGCTAAACGACCAAGTCCCCCATTACCTAATCCAGCATCACTTTCTAATTCTTCTAAGTCATGAATATTAATCCCATAATCTTCTAAACCTTCTTTAGCGATTTCATAGATTCCTAGGTTCATCATATTATTAACTAATAATCTTCCCATTAAAAATTCCATTGAGAAATAATGCATTTGTTTTTGTTCATTGTTTTGAACAACAGCTTTACTAGCTGCCCAGTTTACTGATGCATAATCTCTTACCATTGTTTCAAGAACCATGAATTTTTCAGTAATATGAGCTTCTTCAACAGTACGCCCATAAGACTCAATAATTCTTCTCGAAAATTCAAATTTAAATTCTTCTTTATTTTTAAACATTTTCCCATCTCCTCAATATTACTTTTACGTGACCATCATACTGTATTTTTATACAATTGTCACTTATAAAAATATTTTTAAGTTGATAAAATCTTATTTTTTTAAATTTACCATTTTATTTTTTCCAAATAAAATAGAGTATCTAAACTACGGATGCTCTATTTTATGAACAACTTATTTTGTTTTCTTAGTTACTCTTTTTGCTTTCTTTGGTGTTTCCTTTGTTGTTTCTTTTTTAGGTTTCACTTCAAAGATGCAAGCACTAAATGGTGCTAATTTTACTTCAATATAATGATCTTTATTTAACAATCTTGTCTTTTCATTTGGTTTTGTTTTCTTAGAGCGAATTGCTCGAGGATTAACAATATTATGACCAGAATAAACATCTTGATCAGTATTTAAAACTTCTTTATAACTTCCTTCAATATTAACTGGTACTTTGTATTTTTCATGCGTATTACCAACAAAATTCATCACGGCAATAATCGCATTTCCTGCTTTATCTTTTCTTTCAATAGCGAAAACACATTGATCATGATCATCAACAACAAGCCATTCAAATCCTTTTAAATCATAATCCATTTCATATAAAGCCGGATATTTCAAATAAATTTCATTGAGTTTTTGAGTGAAATGATGGAACGCATCATGATCAGGATATTTTAAAATATCCCATCCTAAAGATTTAGATTCATCCCATTCTTTATATTCAGCAAGTTCATTCCCCATGAAATTCAATTTCTTACCAGGATGTAACATCATATAAACATATAAAGCTTTTACTTGAGCTAATTTATCTCCATGTAATCCCCACATTTTATTAATAATTGTTGCTTTACCATGGACAACTTCATCATGTGAAAATTCAAGTAAAAATCTTTCAGAATAGAAATAAGCCATTGAAAATGTAATAAAATGACTGTCATATTGACGATAAACTGGATCTTCTTGGAAATATTTCAATGTATCATTCATCCAACCTAAATCCCATTTATAATCAAATCCTAAACCATGTTCACCTACTGGTTTTGTAACACCTGGATAATCTGTTGAATCTTCCGCAATCATCATAACAGTTGGATGATACCCAGACATATGTCCATTTAAACGTTTCATCCATTCCATAGCACCAATATTTTCACCTAAGTTTTTATTACCTTCATAATAAATAAGATTACTTACAGCATCAAACCTAAAACCATCAATATGATAATATGTTGCAAAGAATTCTACAGATGATAACAAGAAACTTCTTACTTCATTTTTACCTAAATCAAAATAAACACTATCCCATGGACTATAACGACGATTATAATCATTATAATCATAAACAAATCCACCATCATACATATGTAATCCATGTGAATCTTTAACGAAATGTGCTGGCACAAAATCCATAATAACCCCAATGCCTTCTTGGTGGCAGGCATCAATAAATTTCATTAATTGTTTAGGTTGACCATATCTCGATGTTGCACTATAAAAACCTGTTGCTTGATAGCCCCAAGAACCATCAAATGGGAATTCAGTAAGTGGCATAACTTCTAAATGTGTATACCCCATTTTTTTCACATAAGGAATAATTTCATCAATAAGTTCTTCATATGAATAATATTCACCATCATCCCCTTCACCTTCACTTTCTCGTTTCATTTTCCATGAACCAAGAGAAGCTTCATATATATTAAGTGGTCTATCGTAATTTTTAGTTCTATTTTTTACCCATTGACTATCATGCCAACGATAACCTTCCATATTATAAACTTTTGAAGCAGTACCCGGTCTTAATTCACTAAAATAAGCATATGGATCTGCTTTATCAATAATATCTCCTTGAGGAGTTTCAAATCTAAATTTGTACATGTCAAATTCTTTGACACCTTCAACAAATACTGTATAAATACCACCATCATTATATCTTTCCATATAACATGGTGTTTCACCCCATTGGTTAAACTCTCCTACAACTTGTGCACTTCTCGCATTAGGTGCATAAGTTGTAAAACGTACACCTTTTTTACCATCTTGCATTTCAAAATGTGCACCAAAAATTTTATAAGCTTGTAAACAATTTCCATCATGGAAAGTGTGAATTAAAAAATTATCAAACATATATTTATCTCCCCTTTATGTCATCTATTATAACATATAAATGACCAACATTCACTAAAAAGTTAGCGCTTTCATTTTTATTTGCTAAACTTTTTATCAAATAAAAAAAGAAGCTAACAGCATTCTACTATTTCTTCTTTTTTTCTACAATTTCTTTAATATAAAAAGCTAACATATAAGGCATTTTTTCTTCAAATGAATCCAATTGACATTCTGTCAGTTCTTTTATCTTATTAAGTCGATAATTGATTGTATTACGATGCATATATAAGCTTTCTGCCATTGCTTTTTGATTACTATCGAATTTTAAGTATTGATAAAGAGTTTCTTCTAATTGAGTATTATGTTTTCGATCATAATCAATTAAAACACCTAACATACTACGATACATTTGTCTTAAAATTCCTTGATCTTCAATAATAAACAACAATTGATAAACTCCCATATCATCAAAATAAATTTGAGGATAATCAAATTGTTTAGCCATTTTACAAGCAGCAATTGCTCTTTTATAACTCAAAATCACACTTCTAAAATCAACCATTTTAGAACCAATTCCTAAATGTAAAGTATAATGCAAACGTTTTTTAGCACGCTTATACATTTCATTAATAACTTCTACAAGTGCACTATCTTCTAAGTTATTAAAAATCATAATATAATAACCATCAAACCAGAAAAAACTATAATTCCCTTCAACCTTTTCAAAACAAAGTTCCAATTGGAACTTAATACTTCTTCTTTCCATCATTCCTAATTCTTCATCAGTTTCTACAGAGATGGCCATGACTTGAAAATCATTTTCCACATCAAAATCCCCTGCTAATTTATTTCTAGATTCTTCTATAATAGCCGGATTAATCAAAGCATCCATCACCGTTTGATTAATATATTTATCATCTCTTTCAGCACGTAAACAATGATATGAAAAATCTTTGATCATATCTGCAATATGCACTTCCCAAGGAACAACTAATAAAGGAAAACTTAGCTCATTACAATAATCAATAATATCTTGATCAATATCAAAAATATACTTTCCAGTATTAATAACAAGTCCCACACTATGATATTTAATCAACTGTTCAATAAATTCTTTGAGCTTTTCTTGACTTTGAAATCCTAGACCAGTAGTTACAACAAGTTCTTTACCCCAAAGCTGTTGTAAAATGGTTTTATCTTCTACCATTTGTACCCATGTCATAGCATTAGAACACCCATCACTTCCTGCAAGTAAAGTCATTTTATAATTCTTTTTAAATTCTCTTAAAGCGTCTTCTATTGTAAATCCCATATCATCACCCTCTTCATTTTACACCATTTGTGCACATTGCACAAATACTTACAATTCTTTTTAGGATACATGTCTCTACTCAATTTGTCATATTACGCTATAATAAACGTGTAATAAAAAATGAAATGAAAATAAAAGAGATATCCCATAATATTTATATCTCTCATATATTTTACGATTTTCAGTAATAGTTTCCCAATATATTAATTTTTTATTACTCGATTCCCTATATATATAAAGAAGATCATCCCCCTAAATGATCTTTTTTATTTGTTTATTATCATATTTCCTAAAAACACATTAGTTAACTTTCTAATGTGTTTTTTTATTTATAAATACTTGAAAACCCTGATAAAATCACCATTTTCAACAAACCTATTTTGACATTAGCGTCATTTATTAAAAAAAGTAAGCGCTTTCTATGGATTTTATAACATTTTTTTTGTATCATTATATGTAGGGAATCCAAAGGAGGAATAATATGGATACATTGAATATCGAAAAATATGGTTTTAATCATACGGGAAACATTTTTAGAAACAATCCGCCTGGTGCGCTTGTAGAAAAAGCTTTACTTCATAAAGAAGGAAGACTTTCACGTGCTGGTGCTTTATGTATAGAAACTGGAGAAAGAACAGGTCGTTCTCCAAATGATAAATATATTGTTGATACACCTGCTGTTCATGATTTGATTGCTTGGGGTAATGTTAATCGTCCTGTTTCAGCAGAAGTTTTTGATCAAGTTTATGATCAAATGATTCAATATTTAAATGATAAAGATTTATATATTTTTGATGGTTTTGCAGGAGCTAACCGTAAATATCAATATGGTTTTAGAGTTATCAATGAAAAAGCAAGTCAAAACTTATTTATTAGAAACTTACTTATTAGACCTAAAAAGGAACAATTAAAAGATTTTAAAGAAGACTTTTTAATTTTAGTTGCTCCTGGATGTAAAGTAGATTATAAAAAATTAGGATTAAATAGTGAAGCTGCTATTATGATCAATTTTGAAAAACAAATTATTTTAATTGCAGGAACAGGTTATTCAGGAGAAATCAAAAAATCAGTTTTCTGTGTTATGAACTATTTACTTCCACAAAAGAAGATTTTTACAATGCATTGTTCAGCCAATATGGGAATTGATGGTGATACTGCTTTATTCTTTGGATTATCAGGAACTGGAAAAACAACACTTTCAGCTGATCCAAACAGAAGATTGATTGGTGATGATGAACATGGTTGGTCTAGAAATACAATTTTCAACTTTGAAGGTGGATGCTACGCTAAATGTATCAACCTTTCAAAAGAACATGAGCCTGAAATTTGGAATGCTATCCGTTTTGGTGCTGTAACAGAAAATGTTAAATTATTTGAAGATACACGTATTATTAATTTTGATGATGGTTCTATTACAGAAAATACACGTGTTGGTTATCCAATTGATTATATTCCAAATACTGTTTCATCAGGAGTTGGACCTATCCCACGTACAATTTTCTTTTTAGCAGCTGATGCTTTTGGGGTTTTACCACCTATTTCTAAACTTGACCGTAATGCTGCTATCTATCACTTTGTTTCAGGTTATACAAGCAAACTTGCTGGAACTGAAAATGGTGTTACTGAACCAGAAGCAACATTTTCAACATGTTTTGGAGAACCATTCTTCCCATTAGATACAGCTTTATATGCTCAACAATTTGGACGTCGTGTAGAAAAATCTGGAGCTAATGTTTTCTTGATCAACACTGGATGGACTGGTGGTTCTTATGGTAAAGGACATCGTATTCCATTAAAATATACACGTGCAATGATCAATGCTGCTTTAAATGGTGATTTAGATTTTGTCGAATATGTCAAAGAACCATTCTTTAATCTAAAAATCCCAAGAAGTTGTCCAGGTGTTCCAGCAGAAATGTTGAATCCTAAAAATACTTGGTCAAATAAACGTGAATATGATAAAACAGCTAAAAAGCTTACAAAAATGTTCCAAGAAAACTTTAAAAAATATGATTTACCTAGTACTGTTGTTAAAGCAGGACCTGGTGTTTATAAATAAAAATATCGGATATCTTATAAGATATCCGTTTTTTTATTGAATCATATCTTTAATTGTTTGTAATTCTTTGTTTTCTATTAAAGCTTTAAATATGTCATTATATTGTGATAATGTTAAATTTTCTAATATTTGAACACTTTCTTGAGGATATTTACTTTTAAAAAGCATTAAAGTATTTTCTTTAGCTTTCAAAAGTTCTCCTTCTTTTAAGCCTTCTTCTTTACCTTCTTGACGTATTCTTACTTTCTCTTGATGATGTTGTATCTTGACAAGCTGTCTTTTACTGGCTGCTAATACAAGTTCTTCATCTTCATTGAACTGATCCATCTTTTCTTTCATCATGATAACCACCTCACTGTTTAATGATATTATATCATCTGTTATCCCATGATATAAAGTATAAATAGCTAGTTCTAACGCATTTAAATTCTTAAGCCCTTTTTCTCTTACAACAGCATCAATAAATGGAAGATAGACATTATGATGAGTCAGCAGATTATACTTTCTGACATGGTTTAGTTGATTACGTGGCATGTAGGTATCAATCAAGAGAAGATTGTCTCTATCGATATCATTGACAAAAAGAATGGTATAGACTTCATGGACATTTTCACTGTATAAGA
>NZ_JBKYAR010000026.1:22074-38016 GCF_047023275.1 Faecalibacillus sp.
TCACTGTTTAAGACAAAGAGTTCCTGACATTGAATGCCTGTAATGCCTTCAATAATGAGCTTAAGTAAATAATAACAGCGAGAATCATTGAGATCACTCAACATGAATTTAAAGACAAGATCATTTTTAAAATCAGTAATTCTATTTCTTGGTTTGATTTTTGTTTCCATAGTTTCTCCCTCCATTATTTATATAGACAACAAAAATCATTTTTTCTTTAAAAAAATCATAACCACGCCTAAAAGACGTGGTATGTACTCGCCCTAGAAGGGCACGTTGTTGCCAAAGTCTTCACTTACTGAAGCCTGACAGCTGCAACGCCTTTACTGGCTAGCCCTCAAAGGGCTTTTATTTTCTGCCTTTTTTCACCGGCTCACCCGTAAACGGGTCTATAAATTCCTTCATACTCATTTGATCATATAGCTTGTCTTCCTGCAATTGGGTTTGAATATATTCCCTTATCACTTTTTCATTTTTTCCTACTGTATCACAAAAGTATCCTTTCGCCCAAAAATGTCTACTCCCGTATTTATATTTTAAGTTTGCATGTCTATCGAATATCATCAATGTTGATCTCGATTTCAAATATCCCATTATATCTGCTACTGCATATTTTGGTGGTATCTCTAACAACATGTGTATATGATCTGAACATGCTTCTCCTTCTATTATTCTTACATCCGGTTTCCTATTCAACAGTATCTTTATTATCTCTACTATATCTTTTCTCAATCTGTTGTAAATTATCATTCTTCTATACTTTGGCACCAATACTATGTGATATTTACATCTATACGATGTGTGTGCTAAACTATTTGTGTCTTTCATAGACTACCTCCTTGATTTCTGTTTCTAGCTGCCAGGCTATTTTCAGTTTATCACTGGAGGTTTTTTTGCTCAACGCTAAAGCTATATGGTTACCACGCGCATAGCACGTGGTATTAGTTTTATAATAAAAAAACGAAATAATTTTCTTATTTCGTTAACATCTTTTTAGCCGCTTGATACATTTTTTCATAATTTACAGTTTCACAAGTTCTACAATATCCTATTTGTAAATCCATATTTTCAGAAATATCAGATAATTTCTTTTGTGAAAACATTCTTAGAAGTTCTTCTTTTCTTACATAAGCAAGTTCCTCAGACATCATATGATTGACAAAACATACAAATTCATCTTGATCAACACGCCCTAATATATCTATATTCTTAAAATTCATGGAAATGAAATCACTCATTTCTTTTACTAATTCATCTCCTCGATGACTTCCTTCTTGTTTATACACTTCTTCTAAACCCTTTAGCTTAAATACAAACAAAATTTTTTGACCCGTTTTATTCTCATCTAATTTTTCATCAATAAGCCATTTAGCAGTATCAAATTTATATATCTTTGTTAAATCATCAATTTGTTGATTATTCATTAAAGATTCTCGTAATTTCTTTAATTCTTTCAATCTTAAATAATTACTTGCTGCATTTTTAACTCTTTGTAAAACTACTTCTTCATAAATCGGCTTTTGAATACAATCATAGATACCATAATCAAAAGCTTGTATTAAATCTTTAGGATTATCACTTGCTGTTAAAGCAACAATAGGAACTTGCGACAATCTTTTATTCTTTTTTATTTGTCTAATCAAATCCATTGTCCCTGGCGTAATTAAATCAATCAACATAACATCAAATTGATAATCTACATCTTCAATTATTTTTTTAGCGTCAGCTATATTTTTTGATAATGTGATTTGAAAATCATTTTCCAATAACTTTTGTAATAAAATCATATAAATCGTAGCATCTTCTACTAAGAATAATTTCATATTCATCACATTCCTCTCGCTTTTATTATATATCAAAAAAAAGATTTTTATAAAATAATTTTAATTAGTTTACATATAATAAAACGGTGGTATATATGAAAAAAAGAAAAATACTTTTTATTGTTTTCCTTATTCTATCCATTGGTTTATTAATGGTTTATAGTTCTTCACATATTTGGGCACAATATAAAGAAAATGACAGTCTTTATTTCTTTAAAAGACAAGCTATTTTTGTGATGATTGGTCTTATTTTATTATTTTTCTTTTCTAAAATAGATTATCACCTTTATCAAAGACATAGTTTAAAAATCATTATTTTTTCAACAATTCTTTTAATTCTTGTTTTAGTTCCTGGTATTGGTATTGTCAGAGGTGGTTCAAGAAGTTGGTTTAATTTAGGACTTTTTGCCCTGCAACCTTCTGAAATCTATAAAATTGCGCTTATTATTTATGTCAGTGATTATATTAGTCGTCATTATCATCAAATGAAGAAACTACGTTATTGTTTAAAGCCTTTAATTATTACAGGAATTGGTTTTTTTCTTATTATGTTACAGCCTGATTTTGGAAGTGGCTTTGTTATGTGTTGTAGTATTCTTTTAATGATTATTATTACGCCTTTTCCTTTTCGTTATATTTTCTTTTTAGGTTTATCAGGAGTAATGATGATTGTTTTAATGATTATTTCAGCACCTTATCGAATGAAAAGAATTTTCGCTTTTTTAGATCCTTTTCAAGATCCATTAGGATCAGGGTTTCAAATGATTCAATCACTCTATGCTATTGGTCCTGGAGGCATTTTAGGAAGTGGTTTTGATCAAAGTATTCAAAAACATTTTTATTTACCAGAGCCACAAACAGATTTTATTTTTGCTATTTATTTAGAAGAATTTGGTTTTATAGGAGGGGTTTTATTAATTCTTTTATATGCTTATTTATTTATTACTTGTTTCAATTATGCAAAAAAAGCAAACGATCTCTTTGGAAGTTTTTTAATGATCGGTATGACTTCCATGATTGGAATACAAACTATCATTAATTTAGGTGTTGTTGTTGGTTTATTTCCTGTAACAGGTGTAACTTTACCTTTAATGTCTTATGGAGGAACTTCTTTACTGATCACTTTGATTGAAATTGGTATTATGTATAATATTATCAAATCTATTTAAATATGTTATGATTTTGAAGAATGGATGTGATAATATGACAGTTAAACTTTATGACAAAGATGCTTATCAAACAGTTTTTGAAGCTCAAGTCATAACATGTACAAAAAGAGAAAATGATTATGATATTATTTTAGACCAAACTTTATTTTTTCCTGAAGAAGGTGGACAGACTTGTGACCGTGGTACTTTAAATGATGTAGAAGTTATTGATGTACAAATCATTAATCAAGAAATTCATCATTATACAAAAGTTCCTCTTTCAGGGGTTGTTAAAGGAAAGATTGATTTTAATTATCGTTATAACAACATGCAAAATCATAGTGGTGAACATGTTTTATCAGGACTTGTGAAAAGTATGTTTGGTTTTGATAACAGTGGATTTCATTTGAGTGATCATGAAATTACTACTGATTATAATGGCTTTTTAAATGAACAACAGCTCCAAATGTTAGAAGATAAAGCCAATGAAGTGATTTTAGATAACAAAGTCATTCATTGTTTCTATCCAGATGATGCCAATCTTTATGATTATCGAAGTAAAAAAGAAATTAATGAAGCAATTCGTTTGGTAGAAATTGAAGATATTGATTGCTGTGCTTGTTGTGCCCCTCATGTGCGTTCAACAAGTGAAATTGGCATGATTAAAATATTAAAAGCTATGAAACATAAAAATGGAATTCGTCTTTATTTTGTATGTGGACATCGTGCTTTTGTAGATTATCAAAACAAACATGTACAAGCAATAAATATTTCTCAAAAACTCTCATTACCACCTGATGACCTTGTAAAAGGTATCAATCAGCTTTTAAATGATAACAATCAATTAAAGCAAGAACTTTCAAACTTAAAAAAACAAATGATTGATCAACAAGTTCAATCATTATCATTACAAGATCATTATTTAATTTTCACAAAGGATTTAGATCGTTCTTTACAACAATATTATCTTAATCAATTATTTACTTTATGTTCTAATTATGTAGGTATTTTTGTAGGTGAAAATGAAAATTATCGTTTTATGATTGCTAGTAATCATGATTCTAGAGATCTTTTAAATAAATTAAAAGATCATTTTGAAATCAAAGGTGGCGGTAAAGCAAATATGGTTCAAGGACAAATTAAAGGTGATCAAAAAGCAATACAAGATATTTTAGAGAATAACTAAGGTTATTCTTTTTTATTGTAACCGCTTTCTTATATAAAGAAATCATTGTATAATATAATTATATAAGAAAGGGGAATGTCTATGAATTTATATCACTCAAATAATATTGGAAATGTAGCTGTTTTAGGACATCTTGGTTCAGGAAAAACAAGCGTTATTGAAGCAATGGCTAAACGCGCAGGGATATCTCAACAAATAGGAACTATTAGTCAAGGAACAACTATTTCCGACTATGACGTTGAAGAAATCAAACGTCAATCTTCAATTAATTTATCTCTTATTCCTTTAGAATGGGATCATTGTAAAATTAATTTATTAGATACTCCTGGTAATTTTGATTATGTAGGAGAAGTTGAAGCGGCTTTACATGTAGCAGAATCAGCTGTTATTGTTGTTCCTTCTTATAAGGATATTAGTATTGGAACAAAACAAGCCATGTTTAAAGCAAAAGATAAAGCTAAAATTATTTATATTAATGGCTTAGATAATCCAGATGCCGATTATAAAGAAAAACTAAATCAACTTAAAAAGGCTTATGGTAAAGGAATTGCTCCTATTCAAGTACCAATTATGGATCATGATAAGATGATTGGTTATATTAACGTAGCTAAAATGGAAGGACGTATTTTTAAAGGAGAACATACAGAACCTTTCCCTATTCCAGATAATATGATGGATGAAGTCATGCCTGTTAAAGAAATGATTGATGAAGCTGTTGCTAATACAAATGATGATTTATTAGAAAAATTTTTGAATGAAGAACCATTTACTAAAGAAGAAATTTCTTGGGCTTTACGTCAAGGAGTTATGAATCAAACATTGATTCCTGTTTTATGTGGAACAAGTAATATTGGTATTCAAATTTTATTAAATTCAATGGTTGCTTTCTTCCCTGCTGCAGGAGATACATGTAACTCTATTATTGTAGAAAATATTGATACTCATGAAGAAGATATCATTGGTTTTAATGAAAGTCTTCCACCTTCATTATTCATTTTTAAAACAATTGTTGATCCTTTTGTAGGAAGAGAATCACTTTTTAAAGTATGTACAGGACATATTCAAACAGGAATGTCTTTATTAAATGTCAATAAAAATGAAGTTGAAAAAGTAAATAAACTTTACATAAAAAGAGGAAAAGAACTCATTGAAGTGAATGAATTGTGTGCTGGAGATATTGGTTGTATGACAAAACTTGCACATTCTTCAACAAATGATACTTTATGTACATTAGATTATCGTATGAAATATCAACCTATTCATTTTTCTAAACCTTATTATGGTAAAGCTATTCAACCTGTTGGTAAAGCAAATGAAGAAAAGATTACTAGTGGTATTACAAGATTATTAGAAGAAGATCAAACTTTAAGATTCGAAAATAATCATGAAACAAAGCAACAATGTATTTATGGTATTGGAGATATTCATTTAGAAAGTGTTGTTGCTAAATTAAAATCTAAGTTTAAAATTGATGTTAAATTAAGTGATATGAAAGTTTCTTATCGTGAAACAATTCGTAAAAGTTATACTCAACGTACAAAGTTTAAAAAACAATCTGGTGGTCATGGTCAATATGGTGAAGTAGAAATTCTTTTTGAACCAACAAAAGATTATAGTCAATCTTATACATTTAAAGAAAAAGTATTTGGTGGAGCTGTCCCAAAAGCTTATTTCCCTGCTGTTGAAAAAGGATTAATCGAAAGTGTTAAAGAAGGAGTTATTGGTCATTATCCTGTTTTAGGTATACAAGCTACTTTATTAGATGGTTCTTATCATAGTGTAGATTCAAGTGAACAAGCTTTTAAAACAGCAACTATGATGTGTTTTAAAGAAGCAATGAAACATCTTGATCCATGTTTATTAGAACCTTATGTTATTTTAAATATCTATATTGATGAAGAATATTTAGGTGATTTGATGTCACATGTTAATAAAAAACGTGGTAAAGTACTTGAAACAGATAGTTTAGATGATAGTTTAATTAAACTTGTATGTCGTATTCCTCAAGTAGAAATATTAGAATTTGCAATTGATTTACGTTCTATTACTCAAGGTCAAGGATTGTATGATTATCATTTTGATGGTTATGAAATCGTTAATGATGATTTAGTAGAAAGATTGTTAAAAAAGTAAAACTAGATAAAGGTATTTAAGAAGTCCATTATGGACTTCTTTTTTTTGGACTATTTGTCCATTGAAAGAAGAAAAAAGGAAAGATAGAATAATAATAGAAATGAAACAAATATGAGACAAACTGTTTTAAAACATATGATACAATAAAATCAAGAAAACTCCTTACATTAATATAAAAAACAAAAATCAAATCCTAACTATAAAACACACATGTAAGGAGGAAACAAATGAATAAAGAAAGAAATGCCAGTGACAGTGCCTGTAAAAAAATACTAAGAAACAATGAATGTTTTGCAGATCTATGTAATGTTGTCTACTTTCAAGGGAAACAAGTTATCAAACCTGAAAATCTCTTTTCACAGGAAAATGATCTATCAACTTTGATAGGAAAAGAAATACCATTTTTTGAAGCTAAAAGATATCGAGATATCGTTAGAAAAGCAAATATCAATGGTACTTATATGATCATAGGAGTAGAACATCAAAGCAGTGTAGATAAAGAAATGATTTATCGTATACTCAACTATGATGCATTGCTTTATAAAAATCAAGTTGAAAGCAAAAAAGAAGTTCAACCAGTAGGAACCTTTGTATTTTATACAGGTGACAAAGAATGGACATATCCAGATTCTTTAAAAGGAACGTTGAAAAATATTCCACCAGAGATGGAAAAGTATATCAATGATTGGAGATTTCCGGTATTGGATATTAAAAAGATAGATTTTACAAAACTTAGGAATCAACATTTAAGAGATATTGTAGAAATCTCACAAGGTATGTATCAAGGAAGTTATGAAGGATTAAGAGTAAACCGTATGGTTAAAACAGAAAGTATCAAGATAGCAGCCATCTTTACGCACACAGACATTAAAGAAGAAGACTTACCAGAAGGAGATGAAATCAACATGTGTAAGGCAATGGATCAATTATTTCAAAGAATGAGAAACGAGGGAGAAAGTATTGGAATTGAAAAAGGTAAACTAAATACCTTAAAAGAATTGCTTAAAATTAAATTTGGGTACTTATCGAGTAATTTAGAAGAACAACTTACAAAAGCATCCCTCGATAAATTAGAAGTACTAACTGTTAATATATTTAATATTAATAGTGAAGAAGATGTTTTAAAAATTATTCATTAAAAAAAGAGAGTATGTTTTTATACTCTCTTATTTTTCATTTACATATTGTTTAAAGATTCTTCCTCTTTCTTCATAACCCTTAAATTCATCAAATGAACTTGTCGATGGAGAAAGTAAGATGATATCTCCTGGTTCACTTATTTCAAATGCTTTATTAACAGCATCTTTTAAAGTTTCTTCATAATAAGCATCTTGATGATACATATCTTCTTTAAAACGTTTTCCTGCAGCTCCAAAAGTTACAAGTTTTTTAATATGTGAATTATAAGTAGACATTTCTTGTAAGTCTAATCCTTTATCAAAACCACCCATTAATAAAATAACTGGTTGTTTAAAAGCTTTTAATGCAATAATACTTGCATCTGTATTTGTTGCTTTTGAATCATTATAAACCTTTACACCATTATATTCTCTGACAAATTCAATACGATGTTCAACTCCATTAAAATGAGAAACAACATCCTTAATAACTTTTGATTCTACACCTGCTACTTTACAAATAGCAGTTGCAATCATAATATTTTGTACATTATGATCTCCAACAATTTTAATATCTGTTAAATCAAGAACATGTTCTCCTTTAAAACAAATTGCTTCATCAATAATTTGACAATCAGCTTCTTTATTTAAAGATTGAGTTAAACATTTACAATGAACTGGAAATCTTTTTACATATTCTTGTAAAGTTTCATCATCGATATTATTTACAAAAACTTCTTGATCTTTACAATTTTCATAAATACGCATTTTAGAAGCATAATATTCATCTAAAGATGCCATATAATCTAAATGATCTGGTGTTAAATTAATAACAGTTGAAATTTCTGGTTTGAATTTTTCAATATCTAATAATTGGAAATTAGACATTTCAATCACAATATAATGATTTTCTTCTTCTAATAAATTATTTTCTAAAACAACATCACACAAAGGTTTTCCAATATTACCAGCAAAATGTACATTTTTGTATTGTGCTTTTAATATTTCATAAATCAATGTAACTGTTGTTGTCTTACCATTTGTCCCTGTAACAGCAATATAATGTTGCTTTTTAGCAACTTGATAAGCTAACTCAATTTCTGTATAAACAGGAATACCTCTTTCCTTTAATCTTAAAATAAAAGGTTTATGATAATTAATTCCTGGATTTTTAACAACAAAATCAAAATTTCTTTCAAAAAGCTCATCAGGATGTCCACCAGCAACAATTTCAATACCTGCATCCAAGTATTCTTGATATCCTTCAATCTTTTCTAATTCTTTTCCTTCATTGATTGTAATTGTTGCATTTAATTTTTGTAATAACTTAACTGCTGCCTTACCACTTCTAGCAAGACCAATCACTAAAACCTTTTTCCCTGTTAACATTTTACATAACTCCTATCACAATAGCGATAATACCACAAATAAATCCAATAAACCAAAATGAAATCGTTACTTGTTGTTCAGACCAACCTAACATTTCAAAATGATGATGAATTGGTGCCATTTTAAAGACACGTTTTCCTCTTGTTTTAAAAGAAACAACTTGAATAATTACTGATAAAGTTTCCATTAAGAATACGCCACCAACAACAATTAACAATAATTCTTGTTTTGTTAGGATCGCTAAAATAGCTAAAAATCCACCAAGTCCAAGAGAACCAACATCTCCCATAAAAATACGTGCAGGATGATAGTTAAAATACATAAATCCAAGTAATGCTCCAACCATTGCTGTAGCATAACTTGCAATTGTATAATCTTTGATCATAATAGCGTAAATGATAAATGGTGCAATTGCAACCATTGAAAGTCCTGTCGCAAGTCCATCTAAACCATCAGATAAGTTAACACCATTACTTTCACCAGTAAACATAATAAATACTAAAACAGCATAGAACCAACCAAAATCAATATTCACTTTGACAATTGGAATAGTTACTTCTGTTGTAAAACCTGGTACAAAATTTTCTAAATACAAATAACATCCAACTGCTAAAATTGCTTGCATCAAGAATTTTTGCCATGCTTTTAATCCTTCATTTTGATGTTTTAAAATAATTAAAGCATCATCAATAAATCCAATTAAACTATACCCAACTAAAACAATTGTAATTAAAATTAAATTAGGATTTGTTATATTTTTATAATTAACAACAAATGCCGCAATTACTGCCGCTAAAACAAAAACGACACCACCCATTGTAGGTGTACCACCTTTTTTCTTATGTGATTCTAATCCCTCTTCTCTTTCTACTTGACCAAACTTCATTTTATGTAGAAATGGGATGACTTTAGGCATTGCAAGTAAAACTAATAATAGTCCAATCCCAAATGCCAACATTAATTTTATAAAGTTTTCCATAAACTTCATTCCCCTTCACTCTTTATTTCTTTTACACTATACCACACTTTTTTATCTCCATCAAATTTCTAAAAAAAACGCACTCTTTTTTCTTATAAAGACATATTAGATTTATTAATAAAGAGAAAATAAAAATACGCTTTCGCGTATTTTTATTATTGAATTGTTCCAATTTCAAGTGATTTAATTTTTTCAGCAATCATTTCCATTGCTGCATCTTCATCTTCACCTTCAACAACAATTTCAACTTTTGCCTTATGAGGAATTCCTAGAGACAAAACACCCATTAAAGACTTCATATTTACTGATTTTTCATTATAATTGAGCGTCACATGACTTTTATAAAGTTTGACTGCATCCACTAATTCAGTAGCTGGAGAAGCATAAAGACCTACAGGATTTGTAATTTCAATATTCACTTTTTTTGCCATAATAATCTCCCCTTTTCTATATGTTTATTATAGCACGTTTTTGTTGATTTGACTTACCTTTTTTCAATAATCACAACATATGGCGAATTGTTTTTATTCATCATCTCAAACTTTGCTACATTATATAATTTATGATCTAAAGTATGAAAATATGCATCCAAATTTTCACTTTCTTTACCTTGATCATGACCTATATAAACAACCACATATAAGTTTCCACCTTGAACTAAACAATTTAAAGCTTTTTTAATTGTTTTTAAAGTCGTTTCATAATGCGTAACGCATTCATGATTACCCCCTGGTAAGTAACCTAAATTAAAAATTCCTACTTCAAAATTTTGAACATCTTCATCAAAATATTCATGACTTTTTAAAAACAAAGTAACATTTTGTTTTTCTTTTATTAACTCCTTTGTATGATTTAAAGCTAATGCTTGAATATCATAGCTATAAACATGTTGACAATACTCACTTAAAAACAATGTATCGTGACCATTTCCCATCGTAAAATCAATTCCATTTTGATATTTATGTTCTTTAATTCTTTGATGTACAAATTCAATCATTGATTCCATTTTATTTACCTCTTTTTCCATAAAATTCTTGAGGACAATCTACTCTAAATTCATATTTTTTCTTATTAACTGGATGCACAAAACCAAATGCATGTGCATGTAATCCTAATCTTCTAAGAGGATTCGTTGTTGCTCCATATTTTTTATCACCAACAATTGGATGGTGAATATTGGATAATTGAACTCTGATTTGATTTTTTCTACCTGTATCTAACTGTATTTCTAATAAAGTTTGATTATTCATTTCTTTGATTACTTTATAATGTGTAATTGCTAGTTTTCCTTTTTCCTTATGAGTTACATAAACTTGTTGACTCTTACTTTCTGCTAAATAATTTTTTAATGTTCCGTTTTTTAAGCCTTTACCTTCTACTAAAGCCATGTATCCTCTTAAATAAACAATTTTATTCCAATCTTTTTGTAATAAATCTCTTATTTTTTCATTCTTACAAAACATTAAAACACCCGAAGTTTCACGATCTAAACGATGAACAATAAAAACTTTTTGTTTTCTATCTTGTTTTTTTAAATATTCACTTACATAATGATAAGCTGTTTTTTCTTTTTCTTTTCCATCTGACATACTTAATAATCCTGATGGTTTATTGATGACAACAAATTCTTGATCTTCATAAAGAATTTCTAATGAAGAAGTATTTTCTTTTTTGATTTCTACTTGATCATTTTCATGTAATAAATAATCAAATTGGCTTATTTGTTGGTTGTTTACATAAACTTGTTTATATTTTAATAAGTTTTTCGCATTTTTACGATTATAAGATAATAATAGATAATCCATTAATAACATTTCTTTTTTTACTTTCATTTTTCTCTCCTAAAAAAATGCAAAGAAATCTTTGCATTTTACATTCTAATAATATTTTGTGAATTTAATAAAATAAGGACTGACTCTAAAATATAAACAAGACAAGCTACCCACCAAGGTACAAAGGAAATAACAGCTAATAAAACAACAATCAGACTGACTACAATTCCAATAAATGTATTTCCAATATTAATACTTTTTTGTTTTCTAGCATTTTTTAATAAATCAATAATTGTATCAAAATTAGAATCAGTTAACATAATATCACTATTACGTTGAACTTTATCATTATGAACACCACCACGAGAAATCGCAACAGAAGCTTTTTGTAATAAAGCAATATCTTTATCACAATCTCCAATATAAGCTACTGGACCCGCAACAAGTGCTTTATCCATTACTTCTAATTTTTGTTCAACTGTATAATTGTTATAAATTGTATATTCATCATTTTCCAAATCAACAGGACCATCATTAAAAATAATCAATGATTTATGTAATCCTTTAATTTTTTCAAAAAGATCCATTTCTTCTTCAGTTGTTTCAATACCATCAAAACGATCATAAATAATCGTTACACATGTATTTAAATCATCTAAACCACTATTTTCTTTAATCGCTATCTTTTTAGAGAAAGCTTTAGCAACACCAGCTAATAGTGTAAAAGATGCTCCTTGAACATAAGCAAAACTTCCAGAAACAGTTAACATAATGATTCCTAAATACATATATTTTAAATTATCTGTTAAATTCATCAATGGTAAAACAATACAACAGAATAATCCTACAATAATTAAAGCTTTTGAATAAACATCTGAAATTTTAAAAATCAATTTTTCTGTACGTGATGAAGACATTGGTGCATTTGTTGCAATATCAACAACTTTTGACATTGCTGAATCTTCATATAAAGCAGTTGTTTTAACATGCAAATAACCTTCAGTAACAACTGTTCCACTATAAACTTCATTTCCAATTTTTGATTTTACACATACATCACTACCATCAATGGCATAGATATCTAATTTAGCACTTCCTTTAACAATTTTTCCACCTAAAGGAACAGTTTCTCCTTCATTTACAACAACGACATCTCCAATATCAAAATCAACTAAAGGAATCATTTCTTCTTTTTTACGACGTAATCTTCTTCCTAAATTTTGATGAGCAACTAAATCATCAATTTTTGACATTGACCATTGTGTTACTTGCATAATTAATTGTTTACCTGCTTGATACATAATTGAAACAACAATTGTTTCAATAAAAGCGCCATAGATCCATCCCATTAAACAAGCAAAAATAAAAATATTATTTTCTGATAAATAATTTTTTAATTGTAAATCTCTTTTAGCTTCAATAAGTACCTTTTCATTACAAACTAATAAAGCAAGCATCCAACCTACATAAGTTAGAAAAGAAGTATCTCCAAAAGTAACTAATCCAAGAGCTACACCTACACATAACAAGGCAATTCGAACATACTTTTGAATATATTTTTCATTAAATAAATCTTGTGATTTAAATGGTTTTCTCCATTGTTCTACTTGTATTGAAGGATTAACATTTTCAACAATACGTGAAAGACGAGGTAATGCTTTTGCTGAAGTTGTTAATGTTAAAAGTTTATTATGAAAATCTAATTGAACATTTTCATAGACACTATATTTAGAAAGAATGTTTTTAATTTCTTGTGCTTCTTCTTCACTTTCTAAGTTTGTAAACATGAAGATTTTTTCTACCTTTGTTTGATTAGAAACATACTCTCTTTTTTTTCGATTGACCATTTCTTGAAGTACATAGTCCATCTTTGATTCATTTAAATAGTTTTGGATATTATCTGGGCGTGCACAATTAAATGAAATAGAATCTTTATTTATTTTAATATGTGACACTTCTTGCATACTATTTAACTTTAAAGATAGGGCATTGATATCATCACTACTTACATGATCAATATAATATACACGTTCCATATTCTTTACTCCTTTTTTATGTCTTTTATTCTAACATAATTCTTTTAAAATTCAAAATTTACTCCTTCCCTCATTTGTCTTTTTATGTTTAATAATTATGAAATTATGCTGAAATTCTTTTTCTGTACAAGATAAAGTAAATTCATCTCCATATACTTTATAATACAGTTGTTCGTTGATTTCTCCTTTAATGACACAATCATAAATCGCTCCCTTTTCAAATAAAACATTTTCTTCTTTTCCAATAATAATGTTCATTGATTGAATACATCTACATAAACATCTTTTTCCAGAATTTGCGATAATGACCACCCCATTTCATTTTTATTTTACAACAGCTTTTTACTTATGACAAACGTCCTCTTTTTTTGATGTAAAAAAGAACTAAAAGTTTTACTTTTAGTTCTTAGAAAATTCTAATAATTCTAAACCTTTATTCTTATCTTGAGCCCATCTTACTCCCCAATCATTTGTGAATAATAACAACGGTTGCCCTTTTAAGTCTTGTACTTTTCTCGTATCAGAAGAAAGATTTAATGATTTTAAATCAGTACCTTCTTTGACCCATCTTACATATTGATAAGGTAATGGTGATTTATGAATTTCAACATTATATTCACTCTTTAAACGATGTTCTAATACTTCAAATTGTAAAACACCAACAACCCCAACAATAATTTCTTCCATACCTCCACCTAACTCAGTAAAGATTTGGATAGCCCCTTCTTTAGCAATTTGTTCAACACCTTTAACAAATTGTTTTCTTTTCATTGTATCTTTATTTCTAATCATTGCAAAATGTTCAGGAGCGAATGTTGGAATTCCTTCAAAAGCAAAATGCTTTTTGCCTGTTGTAATAGTATCTCCAATAGAGAAAATACCTGGATCAAAAACACCAATAACATCCCCAGCATAAGCTTCATTTACTTCACTACGTTCATCTGCCATTAATTGTTTTGATTGATTTAATTTAATTTTCTTCTTCCCTTGATAATGATAAACTTCCATTCCTTTTTCAAATTTACCAGAACAAATTCTAAAGAATGCCATTCTATCACGATGTCTAGCATTCATATTTGCTTGAATTTTGAAAACAAATGCTGAGAAATTTTCTTGATAAGGATCAATCACTTCACCATCAGCCATTCTAGGAGTTGGTGGTGTTGTCATATTTAAGAAATGTTTTAAAAATGGTTCAATTCCAAAGTTTGTAAGTGCTGATCCAAAACATACAGGTGATAACTTACCAGCACGAACAGCTTCTAAACTAAATTCATTTCCTGCCATATCTAATAATTCAATATCTTCTTGTAATTTATCATAAAGCTCATCTTCAACATACTCTTTTAATTTTGGATCATCCGCTTTTAAAATTTCTGTTTCAACTTCTTTTTTTCCACCATCTACAGGAATAAAACGAATCACTTCTTTATCATTTCTTTCATAAACCCCTGCAAAACGTTTTCCAGAACCAATTGGCCAGTTAACAGGACATGTTTCAATTCCCAATTCTTGTTCAATTTCTTCCATTAATTCATAAGGATCTCTTGCTTCTCTATCCATTTTATTAATAAAAGTAAAAATTGGAATATGTCTCATTGTACATACTCTAAATAACTTACGTGTTTGATCTTCGACCCCTTTACTTGCATCAATGACCATGACTGCACAATCCGCTGCCATTAAAGTACGATATGTATCTTCCGAGAAATCTTGATGCCCTGGAGTATCTAGAATATTAATACAATATCCTTGATAATTAAATTGTAATACTGAAGAGGTAACTGAAATTCCTCTTTGTTTTTCAATTTCCATCCAGTCACTTGTCGCATGTTTACTATTTTTCTTTCCTTTAACCGTTCCTGCTTGTTGGATAGCTCCTCCATATAATAAGAACTTTTCTGTTAAAGTCGTTTTACCAGCATCCGGATGGGAAATAATGGCAAATGTTCTTCTTTTTTCTATTTGTTGTCTTAAATCTTCCATTGCATCCTCCCATAATCTATATTTATTTTTTAATCTTTTATTTCAACAGTACAATTATTACCACAAAATGAAAAGAATTGCTACTGTTATTTAAAAAAAGGAATATCACTCACAATATTCCTCTTTGTTTACCCATTTAATTCTGACATCTTTTCCATGATGTGCAAGTCCTATATAAATCACTTTTCCTTTTAATTCATAATCATATTTATTTTCTTTGATTTGATGGATAGCTTCATTCGCTAACTTTTCAAGTTTTTCTTCAATATTCTTTTTAGTTTCTTTTAGATATTTAAATTCTAAAACAAACGATGTTTTCTTTTCATCTTTTGCTTTTAAGATTAGATCATCTCTGCCTTTTCCTACTTCTCT
>NZ_JBKYAR010000027.1:0-30555 GCF_047023275.1 Faecalibacillus sp.
TTTATTTTGCAGTTTTATTTTGTTTTTAGATGTATTCAGTTTGCGGTTTAACAGTAAGTCTTCTCTTTTAATTTTCGTACGTGTAAATGTTGCCGCCATCATGAAGTTTTCTGTTTCGATTTTACGATTGTTTCTTAAGTCATCATAATTTCCTGCAAACATACTTTGACTGATTTCTACGACATCTCTTAATCGTTGATTGGTAAGCTTTCTTGCATCCATTGTTTTAAGTTCGACAACAGGTAATCTCCAATCATTGATATAAGGTTCCATCTCTGGTGGTATATTTTTCAATGTCTCTTTCAATGTTTCTGGTGATTTCCATTCTTTATCTCCCGTATAGAACACAAAGCTTCCTACTGGATAGACTTCTTGTTTACTTTCAACCTGATTGATATAAATCGTTGCATCATAGTTGAGTATGCGAAAGATCATTTTTTCATCAAAAGTACTTTGATGTTCCACTCCAATAATCACATATTCTCCATGAATACTTGCTTTTCTTACCACATCCCGATATCTTTTGATCTCTGTTGGCCTGTCTACTTTTCCTATCAAGGTCGACAGATCATTTTCTCTTGAAACAAGTTCTTCAGGTTGAATGACCTGTCTCCCGTTAAAGAAAGCATAATTACAAAGATCCGCAAAACATCCTTTATCTCTGAGTAGTTTTTTACAGGTACTGTCACTTGCATTTCTTTCTTTAATGCACATCATCTTTCCTCCTTATATAAATTTTTTATATTAAGGTTTCATACATCGCTTTTTGTTTGTATTTTTTATCATATTTATAAGGAGTTTTTCTGATGCTATTGTACCATGTTATCAAAGACAATTTGTCTCAAATTTGTGTCAAATTTGTGCGTTTTCTAACCATGCGATTTAATTTTTATCTATCATTATTTTAGCTTTCCTCTTTTTCTTCTTCAATGGACGTTTAGTCCAAAGAATACAAAAAAGCTATTGATGGATTAATCCATTTCAATAGCTCCTGTATATAATTGATAATATTTACCTTTTTCTTTAATAAGTGATTGATGATTTCCTCTTTCAATAATGTGACCTTGTTCTAAGACCATAATACAATCACTATTTTTAATTGTTGATAAACGGTGAGCAATAACCAAAGTTGTTCTACCATGCATTAATTTATCCATTCCATCTTGTACAAGCTTTTCTGTACGAGAATCAATAGAAGAAGTTGCTTCATCCAAAATAAGTGCAGGAGGATTAGCAACAGCTGCACGCGCAATCGCTAATAACTGTCTTTGTCCTTGCGATAAGTTCGCCCCATCTCCTGTAAGCATTGTTTGATAACCATCTGGTAAATGCTTAACAAAGAGATCGGCATTGGCAAGTTTTGCAGCTTCAATACATTCTTCATCCGTAGCATCAAGACGTCCATAGCGAATATTATCCATAACCGTTCCAGTAAATAAATGTGTATCTTGTAATACCACACCTAATGATCTTCTTAAATCATCTTTTTTAATGAGTTTAATATCAATCCCATCATAAGTAATTGAACCTTTTTGAATATCATAGAAACGATTAATTAAGTTTGTAATCGTTGTTTTACCAGCACCTGTCGCTCCAACAAAAGCAATCTTTTCACCTGGATTTGCATAAACATCTACATTGTGTAAAACCATACGATCATCAAAATAACCAAAGTCAACACCTTCTAGACGAATGTCTCCCTTCATTTCAACAAGTTCAACATGTCCATCACTACGAGGATGTTTCCAAGCCCAATGTCCTGTTCTTTTATCTGTTTCAACCATTTTTCCATCAACAGTTTCTACACGACATAAAGTCACAATACCTTGATCTTCTTCACTTTCTTGATCTAATAAATCAAAGATACGTCCTGCCCCTGCTTGTGCCATAGCAACAGCATTGATTTGTTGAGAAATTTGTCCAATAGGTTGGTTGAAACTTTTATTCAATGTTAAAAAAGCAACAAGTGTCCCAATTGTTAATGCAAAATGTCCATTTAAAGCAAGAATAGCACCTACGATTGCACAAATAATATAGGAAATATTTCCAAGTTGTACTGTAACTGGCATTAAGATATTCGCAAATTTATGTGCTTGATAAGCACTTTCTCTTAATTCATCATTTAATTTTCTAAAATCAGCGATTGATTGATCTTCGTGATTAAAAACTTTAACAACTTTTTGACCAGAAATCATTTCTTCAATATATCCATTAACTTTACCTAAATCACTTTGTTGTTTAACGAAGAATTTACCTGATAAAGAACCAAGTTTTCTTGAAACAACAAGCATTACCATAAGCATACATACACTTAACACAGTTAAAGGAATATTTAAAATAATCATGGATATAAATGTTGTCACAATAGTCATACAACTTGAAATAAGTTGAGGAATTGATTGTGAAATTAATTGTCTTAAAGTATCAATATCATTTGTATAGACTGACATTGTATCTCCATGAGAAGTTCTATCAAAATAACGAATTGGTAAAGATTCCATATGTTCAAACATATCAATTCTTAAATCTCTTAAAAATCCTTGTGTTACATAAACCATAATACGGTTAAAGGTAAAGGCACAAACAACACCACAAGCATAAAGTGAACCAACACGAATTAAAGCATGAAATAATCCACTAAAATCAGGTGAAGAACTTTTTAAAAGGGGAACAATATAATCATCGATTAATGTTTGCATAAACATTGTTCCTTGAACATTAAATAAAGCATTTCCTACAATACATAGAAAAACAATAATTAAATGAATTTTATATTTACTCCATAACATTTTAAGTAAACGTTTCATTGTTCCTTCTTTCATTATTCTTCCTCCTTCCCTTTCATTTGTGTTTCATAAATTGTACGATAAATTTCATTTGTTTCTAATAATTTTTCATGACTGTCGAAACCATCCACAACACCATCATTTAAAACAATAATACGATTTGCATTTTGAACTGATGAAATACGTTGTGAAATAATAATTTTTGTTGTATCTGGAATACGTTCATTGAATGATTCTTGAATACTTGCATCTGTAGCTGTATCAACAGCACTTGTTGAATCATCTAAAATTAAAATCTTAGGATTTTTAAGTAATGCTCTAGCAATACATAAACGTTGTTTTTGTCCACCTGAAACGTTTGAACCACCTTGTTCAATATACGTATTATAACCATCTTCAAAGCGATCAATAAACTCATCAGCACAAGCTAAACGACAAGCTTCTTTACATTCTTCTTCACTTGCGTTTTCATTACCCCAACGTAAGTTTTGTAAGATTGTTCCACTGAATAAGACATTCTTTTGTAAGACGACAGAAACTTCATCTCTTAAAACTTCAAGATCATAGTTACGAACATCTTGTCCACCAACAACAACGCTACCTTCATCAACATCATATAAACGAGAGATAAGATTTACTAAACTACTTTTAGCACTTCCAGTACCACCAATAATTCCAATTGTTTCTCCACTATGAATATGAAGATCAACATCTTTTAAGACTGCTTCTCCACTACCATGTTTATAAGAGAAAACAACATGATTGAAATCAATTGAACCATCTTTTACTTCAGTTAAAGCTTCTTGAGGAGATACTAAATCAGATTGTTCATTAATAACTTCAGCAATACGTCTTCCTGAAGCAAGTGACATGGTAATCATCACAAAGGCCATAGAAAGCATCATAAGTGACATCATAATATTCATAACGTAACTAAATAAACTTGTAAGTTCACCTGTTGTAAGAGTTCCACCTACGATTGCTTTAGCTCCTAACCAAGAAAGCATTAAGATTGAACCATAAACTGCAATCAACATAGCTGGGTTATTATAAGATAAAACAGATTCAGCTTTGACAAATAATTTATAAATGTTTTGTGCTGCTTTTTTAAATTTTTCATTTTCATATTTTTCTCTTACAAATGATTTAACAACACGAATACCTACAACATTTTCTTGAACACTTTCATTTAATGTATCATATTTAGGGAATACATCATTAAAATATTTTGTTGCATGATACATAATCGTTGCAAGCACAGCCACTAAAAAAACAATGGCAACAACGAAAATCATACTTAATTTAAAATTGATCATCATAGCCATAGAAAGTGCACAAATAAGTGACATTGGTGCACGAATACACATACGAATAATCATTTGATAAGCCATTTGCACATTTGTCACATCTGTTGTTAAACGTGTTACAAGCCCTGCAGTACTATATTTATCAATGTTTGAAAAAGAGAATGTTTGAATGTTTGTATACATCGCATCTCTTAAATTTGCTGCAAAACCAGTTGAAGCTTTAGCTGCATGATTACCTGCTAAAAAACCAAGTGATAATGTTCCTAGGGCAATGACAAACATGAATGCTCCATATTTTGTAACATTAGACATATTTCCAGCTTCAATTCCTTTATCAATAAGACTTGCCATTAATAATGGAATAATAATTTCTAAAACAACTTCTAATGCTGCAAATAACATTGTAAGTAGTGAGTCTTTTTTATACTCTTTAATTTGTTTCATTAAAGTTTTTACCATATTTGACTTCCTTTCCTATTCATTTACCGAACTTCATGAATATTTATAAATCTTCTTTGATGTTATTAATTAATTTATCAGATATTTTAATAAACGAATTTATTTCTTCTTCAGATAAATCTTTAATAAGTTTTTGATGCATTTCTTTCATCTTATCTTCAATTTGTCGATTATGATTTCTTGAAGATTCAGTTAAAACGATTTTCTTTAACCTTGCATCATATTCTACTTCTTCTCGTTCAATCATTCCCTTTTTACACATCAGTTTCAACATTTCTGATGTAGTAGAACGATTGATTGAAAATTCTTTTTCTATATCTTTTGGAAATGTATCAAGTCCATTATCTTCACGCTCTTGAACAAAACCAATAATCCAACAATGCATTAAAGTTGCACGGTCAGGTCGTTGTCCTGTTTCTTTATCCATTGCTTTTCTTAAAAGATTGTTTATAGTCTTAATACGATGTCCAATGGGATCTCTATACATATCATTCCTCCTATATTGTTCGGTTACGAATTGTATGGTAACATACAATTTAAGATTTGTAAACTCTTTTCATAGAAGTTCTTTATAAGTCGTTGTATAATAGAAAAGAAAGTGAGGCAAACAAATGGAAATTAAAGAAAGATTTTTAAATTATGTAAGTTTTGATACTCAATCTGATAGTTATTCACAAACTGTACCTTCTACTTCTAAACAATTAAAATTAGGAAATTATTTAGTTGAAGAATTAAAATCATTAGGAATTAAAAACGCTAAAATAGATGAATTTGGTGTTGTTTATGGAACAATTCCTAGTAATAATAATCATCAAGGAGATGTTATTGGTTTTATTGCTCATATGGATACTTCTCCAGATGCAAGTGGTAAAGATATTCATCCTCAAATCATTAAAGATTATCAAGGACAAAAAATCACTTTAAATGAAGATAAAGAACTTTATCTAGATCCTGAACAATATCCTCAACTCTTACAACTTATTCATCATGATTTAATTACAACTGATGGAACAACTTTATTAGGAGCTGACGATAAAGCAGGTATTGCAATCATTATGCAAATGGTTGAATATATTTATAATCATCCAGAATTTAAACATAATGATATTCAAATTGCTTTTACGCCTGATGAAGAAATTGGACATGGTAGTGATCATTTTAATGTTGAATATTTCAACGCTCAATATGCTTATACTATTGATGGGGGAGATATTCACATTGTAGAATATGAAAACTTCAATGCTTTTAGTGCAGAAGTCAAAGTTCACGGAAGAAGTATTCATCCAGGAAGTGCAAAAAATAAAATGATCAATTCGTCGCGTGTTGCTTACGAATTTGATTCACTTTTACCTGTGCATATGAGACCAGAATCAACTGAGGGTTATGAAGGGTTTAATCACCTTCACTCAATTCAAGGAACATGTGAAGAAACAACTGCTGAGTATATTATTCGTAACCATGATTTACAACAAGCAAAGAAACAATGTCAAGATTTTAAAGACATTGCAGAGTTCTTAAATAAAAAATATGGTTATCAAATTATTGATGTCACAATCACAGAAAGCTATTTAAATATGAAAGAAGCTTTAAAAGATCATATGTTTATTGTAGAACAAGCTTTAACAGCTATTAAAGAAAATGGTTTAGATGCTTATTGTTCACCAATTCGTGGTGGAACTGATGGAGCTCGTTTAACTTTTAAAGGACTTCCTTGCCCTAATCTTGGAACTGGTGGTTTTAATTATCATGGACCTTATGAATATTGTTCACTTACAATGATGGAAAAACAAGTTCAAATTTTACTTCATATTTTAAAAAACACCGCTTCAAAATAAGCGGTGTTTCTTTATGAAAAACAGTTAGAGAAAACTCTAAACTATTTTTTTGACCATTTTTCAAATTCTTCATCAGTAGCTAAAACATAATGAGTTCCATCTACTAAATGTTCAGTACCTTTTGTATAATCTACTCCACTTTCCTTATAATCATAAGTAAATGATTTACGTACTTTTTCTACACGTGGATTAGGATGTGGAATGGCACTTAATAATGATTTTGTATATGGGTGAATTGGATTATCAAAGATTTCTTCAGTAGTTCCTGTTTCTACTAAGTGTCCTAAGTGTAATACCCCAATTTTATCACTGATATATTTAACCATTGATAAGTCATGTGCAATAAATAGATAAGCAATTCCTGTTTCTTTTTGAATCTTTTTCATTAAGTTAACAACTTGTGCTTGAATAGATACATCTAATGCTGAGATTGCTTCATCAGCAATAATTAAATCAGGATTCATAATTAATGCTCTTGCAATACCAATACGTTGTCTTTGTCCACCTGAGAATTGATGTGGATAACGAGAAGCATGTTCTCTTGATAAACCAACAAGCTCAAGAATTTCATAAACTTTTTCATTTCTTTCTTCAATAGAAGAATAAGATTTATGAATATCTAAACCTTGTCCAATGATATCAATGACTTTTTTTCTTGGATTTAAACATGCCATTGGATCTTGGAAAATCATTTGCATTTTTGTATGTAATTCTTTAGCAGTTGCTTTATCTAATTTTCCACCAATTTCTTTTCCATTGAAAACAATTGAACCAGCAGTTGGTTTATATAAACGAATAATACTTCTACCAGTAGTTGATTTACCTGAACCAGATTCACCTACTAAACCATAAGTTTCACCTGGCATGATTTCAAATGAAATTCCATCAACTGCTTTTACAGTAAAGTTACGATTAATTTTAAAATGTTGTTTTAAATCTTTAACGACAAGGATAGGTTCTTTCTTTTCCATTATTCAATACCCTCCTTTTTCATTTTTTCTAATCTATTTTTTAATTCAATTGGCATTTCAACTTTTGGAGCTTTTTCATGCATTAACCATGATGCAACTTTATGAGTCGAACTACCAGGTACTTTAAACATTGGAGGTTCAAGTCTTAAATCAATATTTAAAGCATATTTATTACGTGGAGCAAAAGCATCACCTTTTACTTCATGTGCTAAGTTTGGTGGTGTACCTGGAATTGTGTATAATTCATCATCATCTGTATCTAAATCAGGCATAGATGATAATAATCCCCAAGTATATGGATGACGTGGATCATAGAAAATTTCATCAATTGTTCCAGTTTCTACGATTTTACCAGCATACATAACGTTTACATAATCAGCTACTTTGGCAACAACACCTAAATCATGTGTAATGTAAATAACTGATAAATCTTTTTTCTTTTGAATATCTTGAATTAATTCAAGAATTTTAGCTTGAATAGTAACATCCAATGCAGTAGTAGGTTCATCACAAATTAAAACATATGGATCACATGATAAAGCAATTGCGATAACAATTCTTTGTCTCATCCCACCAGATAATTGGTGAGGATAGTTTTTCATACGTTTTTCAGCATTAGTAATACCTACTAATTGTAATAATTCAACAGCTTTTTTATAAGCTTCTTCTTTTGGTGTGTTATAGTGATGAATCATTGGTTCCATGATTTGATTTCCAATTGTCATTGTAGGGTTTAATGATGTCATTGGATCTTGGAAAACCATGGCAATTTTACGACCACGAATTTCACTTTGCATTTCTTTTTCACTTAATTGACAAATATCTTTAGTGATTCTTTCACCAGTATTTTCATCAGTCCAAGTGTAATTAATAGAACCACCATCAATTGAACCATTACCAGCCATGATACCCATAATTGCTTTTGTAGTAACTGACTTACCTGATCCTGATTCACCAACGATAGCGATTGTTTCACCTTTATATAAATCTAAGTTAACACCACGAATTGCATTAACTGTTCCACTATCAGTTCTAAAAGAGATATTTAAATCTCTGACTTCTAATATTTTTTCTCTTTCTGCCATAATTACATCTCCTTCATAGTTGGATCAAGTGCATCACGAAGTCCATCACCAAATAAGTTGAAACTTAACATTAAGATAGAGAAAATAATAACTGGAATTACCATCATGTAAGGGTAAATAGTAATTGAGTTAAATCCATCATTAATTAATGTACCTAATGAAGCCATTGGAATTGGTAAACCTAAACCAACGAATGATAAATATGCTTCATAGAAGATAGCATTTGGAATAGACATCATAATCATAATAATCATTTGACTATAAATATTTGGTAAAATTTCTTTAAAGATAATGAACATGTTACTAGCTCCTAAAGTACGTGAAGCTAAAACGAATTCTTCTTCTTTTACTCTTAAAACTTGAGCTCTTGTAATTCTTGACATACCAATCCATTCAGTAAATGATAAAGCCATGATAATTGTAAATAATGATGCTTTCATGACCATTAATAACAATGTTAATATTACTAAAGTTGGGATAGAGTTTATGATTTCTTGAATTCTTTGCATTACTGAATCAACTTTACCTCCAAAATAACCAGAGATAAGTCCGTATGTCATACCTACAATCACATCAATAAAGATTGCAACGACAGCAATAAATAATGAATATCTTGTACCTGTCCAAACACGTACAAATAAATCACGTCCATAAGTATCAGTACCAAAGAAATGTTCAGCACATGGTGAGATACTTGAAATTTTTGTATTAATTGCATCAAATTTATATGATGAAAACATTGGTGCAAAAATAGCGAATACTGCAATAACTAAAATACAGATTAAACCAATAACTGCACCTTTATTCTTTTTAAAACGATTTAAAGAATCTTTCCAAGCAGGAAGTGATGGAGCAACAACGTCTTTAGTAATGTCTTGTTTGTCTCCAACGAATTCAAAATCGTCTGGTAAAAATTCAATCTTTTCTAAATCCATTATTAATCATCCTTTCCTAATCTAATTCTTGGATCGATAATTCCATAAGAAATATCAATAATTAACATCATAAAGATATACATTGCAGCATATAAGAATGAACAAGCTAAAATGATGTTGTAATCATTTGATAAAATACTATTAATTAATAATTTACCTAATCCAGGAACAGAACAAATCTTTTCAACGACCATTGTACCTGTCATTAAGTTAACTAAGATAGGTCCTAAAATTGTAATAACTGGAATTAATGCATTTCTTAATGCATGTTTGAAAATTAAAGTTTTACGATCTAATCCTTTTGCTTTTGCAAGAGTCATATATTCACTTGTTAAAACTGAAACCATTTCAGTACGTGTAAAACGTGCAACGTTAGCAATAACACCAACAGATAATGCTAAAATTGGCATAATTGATGATTTTACTGCGTTCGATGAACTATATGAAGTTGGTAACAATCTTAATTTTGAAGCAAATAATAATAAAATTAACATGGCAAATACGAATGATGGGATGGAAACCCCAATTACAGAAATAACTGTAGCGATTGTATCCCAAATTGTATTTTTATGTAATGCAGCAAATACCCCTAAGAACATACCAATAACTGTTCCAATAATTACTGCACATAAACCGTAAATCATAGATAATTTTGCAGCACTTCCGACAAGTGAAGATACTTGCATATCTTTGTATAAGTTAAATGAAACACCGAAATCCCCTGTTAACATATTTTGAATATAACGTACGAATTGAACTGGTATTGGTTTATCCAATCCGTATTGAGCTTCAATAGCCGCTCTGGCTGAAGCACTTAATTTTTCATTGTTAATTGGAGAACCAGGTAAAAATTTAACCATTAAAAATAATACCATTAAAATAACGAATAAAGTAATTAACGAAATAACTAAACGTTTTCCGATATATTTTAAGGTCGAATTACTCATCTTTTTTCCTCCTATATTTATTTAAAAAAGAAACACAATACAGAATACTATATTGTGTTGTCCTCTCTATGTTCTTTTTTCTAATTTGAACTATTTTGAAACATATTCGAATGTATATGGAACACCTACAGGTCTAATTACTAAACCTTTTACATCTTTATTTTGTAAAGTTGCAGTACCTTTTTCGAATACTGGGATGTAACATAAATCATCCATCATAATTTTTTCTGCATCAATCATTTCTTGCCAACGAGTATTAGCATCAGATTCATTAGCAACTTTATCCATTAATGCATCTAATTCACTGTTTGTATATTTACCATAGTTGTTACCATTAGTAGAAATACCCATTGTTAAGTAAGTTGTAGGATCACCATAGTCAGGTCCCCAACGAGTTGTAGCTAAATCATAATCACCATTTTTTTGTTTGTTGTAGATACGATCTTGTTTAGTAGTAGCTACCATTTCTACTTTAATACCATCTAATTTACTTAAAGCGTTTTGTAAATAAGTTGCGAATACATCCATTGGAGATTCATCTGTACCATAAGTAACTCTTAAAGTAATTTCAGATTTTCCTAATTCTTTTAATCCTTCATCTAATGCAGCTTGAGCAGCTTTTTTATCATATGAAGTATAAGTATCTGCTTCATCACGGAAATCTTTTCCTTCTGGAGAAATTGATAATCCTGATGGAACAAATCCTTTAGCAGCTTGTGAACCATCTTTTAAGACATTTTCACATAAGTCTTTTCTATTGATTGCTAGTGAGATTGCTTTTCTTACATTTAAGTTAGCTAAATCACTATTTTGGAAGTTTACTGAAATATAGAATAAGTAACCTTCATTAATTTGTTTGAATGAATCATCTTTTTTGTATTTATCAACTAAGTCTGAGTTGATTGGAGCGAAATCAGTTTCACCTGCTTCGAATGCTTGAGCAGCAACTTTTGGATCTTGAACTAATTTCATTACTAATTTGTTAATTTTAACTGTTTTAGCATCATAATATTTATCATTTTTTTCAAATTCAGCTACTGAACCTGGTTCCCAGTTTGTCATAGTGAAAGCACCATTTCCTAAAATAGTTTTAGCACTCTTACCATATTTGTCACCTTGTTTTTCGCAGAATTTTTCATTGATTGGATAGAAACATGGGAATGACATTAATTCATCAAAGAATGAAACACGAGTAGTTGTAGTAACTTCTAATGTTTTATCATCGACTGCTTTAACACCCATTGCATCTAAATCAGCATCTGTAATATCTTCTTCATTGTCAATTTTATCTGACATTTCTTGTGCTCCTACGATACTTGCAATACCATCACAGAACATGTAGTAATATTGACCTTTCTTTTGGAAGATTCTATGCCAAGCATAAACGAAATCATTTGCAGTAACAGGATCACCGTTAGCCCATTTAGCATCTTTTCTGATTTTGTAAGTATGAGTTAACCCATCATCTGAAACTTTTGAAGATGAAGCAACACCATTTACGATATTACCTTTCTTATCTGTTTTCATAAGCCCATCAATAACAGCATGCATTGCTGTAAATGAGCATCCGTCATCGGCATCTGATGTATCTAAATTTTTGATATCTAATTCACTTGAGAAAGTGTAAGTAGATGAATCTCCTCCTGATCCCCCACAACCAGCAAGAGTTAGAGCCATCATAGCACAAAGCACCATTGATAATAGTTTTTTCATATTCTCTCTTCCCTTCTTAAATTATCTTTTGTGCAATAAATCGACATGTTGTATACAATTTATCGATTTATTAACTTCATAATAGTTGATTAGCCTTTAAAAGTCAATACTATTTTTGCATATTTATATACAATACAATATATTAATTTACTAATGTGATAGTTTTTTATTAGAAAAGACATAATATTTTCTTATTATGCCTTTTCTCTTTTTATTCAGTTTTTTCTACATATTCAAAAGAAATTGTTCTACATGGTTTAATAACTAGATTTTTTACTTTTGGATTTTGTAATGTTGCCGCTCCTTTTTCAAAAACAGGAATATATGCATAATCATCTAGTAAGATTTTTTCTGCATCTTTCATTTCTTGCCAACGTTTATTCACGTCTGATTCAACCCCTACTTGATCTACAAGTTGATCATATTCACTATTAGACCATTTTCCATAGTTATTACTATTTGTTGATAATGCAATTGTTAAATAAGTTGTAGGATCTCCATAATCCGGTCCCCAACGTGTTACTGCTAAATCAAAATCACCATTTTTTTGTTTGTTGTAGATACGATCTTGTTTAGTAGTAGCTACCATTTCTACTTTAATACCATCTAATTTACTTAAAGCATTTTGTAAATAAGTTGCAAATACATCCATTGGAGATTCATCTGTACCATACGTAATTCTTAACGTAATTTGATCTTTTCCTAATTCTTTTAATCCTTCATCTAAAGATTCTTGTGCTTTTTTCTTATCATAAGATGTAAAGTTTCCAGAATCTTTTCTAAAATCAACGCCATCTGGACTCGTTGCTAAACCAGAAGGAATAAATCCTCCAGCTACTTGTGAACCATCTTTTAAAACATTTTCACATAAGTCTTTTCTATTGATTGCTAGTGAGATTGCTTTTCTAACATTTAAGTTAGCTAAATCACTATTTTGGAAGTTTACTGAAATATAAAACAAGAAACCATCATAAACTTGTTTAAAAGCTTCATCATCTTTATATTTATCTACCAAATCTGAATTGATTGGTGCATAATCTGTTTCTCCTGCTTCAAAAGATTGTGCAGCCACTTTAGGTTCTTGAACAAGTTTCATGACAAGTTTATTTAATTTAACATGTTTTTGATCATAATAGCTTTCGTTCTTTTCGAATTCAGCCACTGAACCTGGTTCCCAATTTGTCATTGTAAAAGCCCCATTTCCTAAAATTGTTTTAGCACTTTTACCATATTTATTTCCTTGTTTTTCAGCAAACTTTTCATTAATTGGGTAGAATGGTGGAAATGCAAGTAATTCATCTAAAAACGAAACGCGTACTGTTGTTTTTACTTCTAATGTATAATCATCCAATGCTTTTACACCCATAGAATTTAAATCATCATCTGTAAGTTCTTCACCAGCATCTATTTTATCTGATAATTCTTGTGCTCCTTGAATGCTTGCAATTCCATCTGCAAACATATAATAATAGTTTCCTTTATTTTTAAAGATTCGATGCCATGCATAAACAAAATCATTAGCAGTAACAGGATCACCATTTGCCCATTTTGCATCTTTTCTAAGTTTATACGTATGGGTTAATCCATCTTCTGAAACTTCTTCACTTTTCGCAATACCATACGTAATATTTCCTTTTTTATCTGTTTTAATCAATCCATCAATAACCGCATGAATAGCACGCAATGAACATTGATCATCAGCATCTGATGAATCTAAGTTTTTGATATCCAATTCACTTGAATACGTATAGGCTGATGTATCTTCTTTACTGTTGCCCCCACAACCAGCTAAAGAAAAAATCATCAAAAAGCATAGTAATAATGATACATATTTTTTCATAATCCCCATCTCCCTTTATTCATATCTTTTTACTATGATTTAAAAATACACTAATTTATCCAAGAAGTCAAAGAATATGATAAAAATTGTATACAATAAAAAGCATAATAGCTTTTTTACTATTATGCTTTTTATTTATTATTCAGTTTTTTCAACATATTGGAAAGATAAAACATTACATGGTTTAATCACTAAATTTTTAACCTTTGTATTTTGTAAAGTTGCTGATCCTTTTTCAAATACAGGAATACTTCCTAAATCTGTCATTAATATCTTTTCCGCTTCCAATAATTCTTGCCAGCGAACACGTACATCTGATTCTGATGCCGCTTGTCCCATATAATTATCAAAATCACTACTTACATATTTACCATAGTTATTACTATTTGTAGAAATATCAATCGTTAAGAATGTTGTAGGATCACCATAATCAGGTCCCCAACGTGTTACCGATAAATCATAATCACCATTTTTTTGTTTATTATAAATACGGTCTTGTTTTGTTGTTGCTACCATTTCTATTTTAATTCCCTTTAACTTAGATAAAGAGTTTTGTAAATAAGTCGCAATAACATCCATTGGAGATTCATCTGTACCATACGTAATACGCAATTTAATTTCAGATTTACCTAATTCTTTTAATCCTCGGTCTAAAGCTTGTTGTGCTTTTGATTGACTATAAGTAATATAAGTCCCCGACTCTTCTCTAAAATCTTTTCCATCTGGGCTTGTTGCCACACCTTTAGGAATAAATCCTGTTGCTGCAGAAGAACCATCTTTTAATACTTTTTCGCATAAATCTTTTCGATTAATCGAAAGTGAAACTGCTTGTCTGATATTCGCATTAGCAAGATCTTCATTTTGAAAATTCACAGATAAATAATAAAGGAAGCCATCTGGTACTTGTTTAAATGATTCATCATCTTTATATTTATCTACTAAATCAGAAGTAATTGGTGCATAATCCGTTTCTCCTGCCATAAATGATTGAGCCGCAACTTTTGGATCTTGAACAAGTTTCATCACAAGTTTTTCAATCTTTACAGTTTTTGCTTCATAGTAATCTTCATTCTTTTTAAATTCCGCAATAGATCCTGGTTCCCAATTTGTCATAATAAAAGCACCATTTCCTAAAATAGCTTTTGCACTTTTACCATATTTATCTCCTTGTTTTTCACAAAACTTTTCATTAATTGGGAAAAAGCATGGAAATGCCATTAATTCATCAAAGAAAGAAACACGTACAGTTGTTTTTACTTCTAAAGTATAATCATCAATCGCTTTTACACCCATAGAATTTAAATCATCATCTGTAAGTTCTTCACCTGCATCAATTTTATCCGATAATTCTTGAGCCCCTTCAATGCTTGCAATTCCATCTGCAAACATATAATAATAACTTCCCTTTTTTCTAAAAATACGTTGCCATGCATAAACAAAATCATGCGCTGTTACAGGATCTCCATTTGTCCATTTAACATCTTTTCGAAGCTTGTAGGTATGTGTTAAACCGTCTTCAGACAATTCTTCACTTTTAGCAACCGCATTTACGATATTACCTTTTTTATCTGTTTTTGTAAGTCCATCGATTACTGCATGAATTGCCTTAAGTGAACATCCATCATCTGCATCTGATGAATCTAAATTTTTAATATCCAATTCACTTGAATACGTATAAGTCGTTATGTCATCTCCACTTGATCCACCACATCCAGCTAAGGATACAGCCATTAAACAACATAAAAATAATGAGAGTATTTTTTTCATATTCCCTTTCTCCTTTTTTATCTTCTCCTTCAACCATATCCCATTTTCTACACACCGTCAACAAAATTATGTATCCGCTTACATTTTTTATCAAAAAAAGAAGTAGATTTCTCTACTTCATTATTTTACTACACTCATGGCAAGAGCTAAAGCTCCAACAACCCCAGCATTATCCCCTAATCTTGGGTAAACGATATAATCTTTAATTTTATCAGTAGTCACTTCTTCTTTTTGGATATAACCATTTAAGAATTCTTGAGTATATTTATGAATCATTGGAAATAATTGTTTTTGATGCATAACACCACCACCTAAAATAATTTTCTTAGGCGAAAGTGTTAAAATATAATTAGCCATTGCTTGACCAATATAATAAGCTTCTAAATCCCATGCAGGATGATCTGCTGGAAGTTCACTTCCTTTAACACCCCATCTTGCTTCAATTGCTGGACCAGCAGCTAAACCTTCAAAACATGTTCCATGATATGGGCATTTTCCTGAATATTTATCATCTTCTCTAACAATCATTTTCATATGTCCCATTTCTGGATGAAGTAACCCGTGTACAAGTTTACCACCAACAACGGCTCCTCCACCAATTCCTGTTCCAATTGTAAGATAAAGGGCACTGTCTAATCCTTTTGCCGCACCAAATGTTGCTTCACCTAAAGCAGCCCCATTAACATCTGTATCAAAAGCCATAGGAATGTCATATCTTTCTTTTAAGGCACCCATAATATTATAATTGTTCCATCCTGGTTTAGGTGTTGTTGTAATATAACCATAAGTTGGACTTGTAAGATCTGGATCAATAGGTCCAAAACTTCCTACACCTAATGCTTCAATTTCTTTTCCATCAAAGAATTTAAAAACATTTTCCATTGTTTTTTCAGGTGCTTCTGTTGGAAATGATTCTCTTTCTAAAACTTCACCTTTTTCATTTCCAATACAAACTACAAATTTAGTTCCACCTGCTTCAATTGCTCCTAATTTCATTATTATATCTCCTTTTTATCCTTTACTATTATTTTAAACAACTCTGATTACAAAGTAAATATGCAATTACAAATTGAAAAAGAGTTACATGATTTAGACGATGAGCCTAAATTCATGAACTCTTTTTTCATTAATTATCTAAATATCTTGTATAACGATCAACATGTAATAATCTTTTAGCATTATCCACACGTTCTTTAACTGGAGGTTTAATTCCTTCTAATTGATAAGGAATATTCAATTCTTCCCATTTAAAAACACCTAAAGTATGATAAGGAAGTACTTCTACACGATACACATTAGAAAGTGTAGAAATAAAATGATCTAATTCAATTAAATCTTCATCATAATCACTTCTTTCAGGAACAAGAACATGTCTTATCCAAATTGGTTTATTAATTTCAGATAAATATTTTGCCATATCCAAAATATTTTCATTACTTCTTCCTGTAAGTGCAATATGTCTTTCATTATTGATTTCTTTAATATCAACAAGTAATAAATCTGTATACTCCATCAGTTCATTAAATTTAGAAAAGAAAGGTTCTTCTCTTGTAAAACATCCACCACTGGTATCAATACATGTATTGATACCTTCTTTTTTTGCAAGTTTAAATAATTCTAAAACAAAATCAATTTGAGCTAAAGGTTCACCACCACTAATAGTAATACCACCTTTTTTACCCCAATATGTTTTGTATTTCATTGCTTGTTGAAGAGCTTTTTCAGGAGTATATTCTTCATACTTCTTTGATCCCCAAGTATCAGGATTGTGACAAAATTGACATCTTAAAGGACATCCATGTAAGAAATAAATATAACGAACTCCTGGTCCATCTACTGATCCAAAGCTTTCTATTGAATGAATTCTACCAATTGTTTCCATTTTTCCTCCGTAACAAAACAACCTCATAAGAGGTTGTTTTCATTATTTGATTAAGTTATTGATTACATATGTTCATGACAAGTTCTTGCGATAACATCTAATTGTTGTTCACGAGTTAAGTCAATGAATTTAACAGCATATCCAGATACACGAATTGTGAAGTTAGCATATTCTTCTTTTTCTGGATGTTCCATAGCATCAATTAATTTTTCAGTTCCAAATACGTTAACATTTAAGTGATGAGCACCTTGTTCAAAATATCCATCCATAACTTGTACTAAGTTATTAACTCTTTCACCTTCATCATGTCCTAAAGCATCTGGGTTAATTGTTTGAGTATTAGAAATACCATCTAATGCCCATTCATATGGTAATTTAGCAACTGAGTTTAATGAAGCTAATAAACCATTTTGTTCTGCACCATAAGATGGGTTAGCACCTGGTGATAATGGTTCACCAGCTTTACGTCCATCAGGTAATGAACCTGTAGCTTTACCATAAACAACGTTTGAAGTAATTGTTAAGATAGAAGTAGTTGGTTCTGAATCTCTGTAAGTATGATGTTTTTTGATTTTAGCTAAGAATTCACCTAATAACCATACAGCGATATCATCAGCACGATCATCATCGTTACCATATCTTGGGAAGTCACCTTCAACTTCGTAATCTACTACGATACCATCTTCATCTCTGATTGTTTTAACTTTTGCATATTTGATTGCACTTAATGAATCTACTACATGAGAGAATCCAGCAATACCAGTTGCGAAAGTACGTTTTACATCAGTGTCAATTAATGACATTTGTGCAGCTTCATAATAATATTTATCATGCATATATTGAATTAAGTTTAATGTATTAACATAAAGATCTGCTAACCATTCCATCATTTGGTCATAACGTTCCATAACTTCATCATAGTCTAAGTATTCAGAAGTAATTGGACGATATTTTGGAGCTACTTGATCTTTAGTTTTTTCATCAATACCACCATTGATAGCATATGTTAAACATTTAGCTAAGTTAGCACGTGCACCAAAGAATTGCATTTCTTTACCAGTTTGAGTAGCTGATACACAACAACAAATTGAGTAATCATCTCCCCATACAGGACGCATTACATCATCATTTTCATATTGAATTGAGCTAGTATCTACAGAGATTTTAGCAGCAAAACGTTTGAAGTTTTCTGGTAATGCTTTTGTATATAATACAGTTAAGTTTGGTTCTGGTGAAGGACCCATATTTTCTAATGTGTGTAAGAAACGGAAACAGTTTTTAGTAACCATTGAACGACCATCAGTTCCTAAACCAGCAACTTCAAGTGTAGCCCATACTGGGTCACCAGAGAATAATTGGTTGTAAGAAGGAATACGTGCAAATTTAACCATTCTACATTTCATAACGAAATGGTCAACTAATTCTTGTGCTTCTTCTTCTGTTAATGTTCCATTAGCTAAATCTCTTTCTACATAGATATCTAAGAAAGTAGAAATACGTCCAACTGACATTGCAGCACCATTTTGAGTTTTGATTGCTGCTAAGTAACCAAAGTATAACCATTGGAATGCTTCATGAGCATTTTTAGCAGGTTTAGAAATGTCATATCCGTAGATAGCAGCCATTTCTTTCATACCTTTTAATGCTTTTACTTGTTCAGCAATTTCTTCTCTTTTACGAATAATGTCTTCAGTCATTGATCCACTACCACAATGATTGAAATCATTTACTTTTTGTTCAATTAAGAAATCAACACCATATAAAGCAACACGACGATAATCACCAACGATACGTCCACGTCCATATGTATCAGGTAATCCTGTGATTACTTTGTTATGACGTGCTTTTTTAATTTCTGGTGTATAAACATCGAATACTGCTTGGTTATGTGTTTTATGATATTTTGTGAAAATTTCATGTAATTTTTCATCAGGTTCATATCCATAAGTTGCAGCAGCTTGTTCTGCCATTTTGATACCACCATAAGGCATGAAAGCTCTTTTTAAAGGTTTGTCAGTTTGTAAACCAACAACTTTTTCTAAATCTTTCATTTCTTCATCGATATATCCAGGACCATAAGCAGTAAGTCCACTTACTACTTTAGTTTCACATTCTAATACTCCACCTTTAGCTCTTTCTTCTTTTTGTAATTTTTGAAGTTTTCCCCAAAGCTTATTAGTAGCTTCTGTAGGACCAGCTAAAAATGATTCATCTCCATCATAAGGTTTATAGTTATCTTGAATGAATTGGCGTGTATTTACTTCTTCTTTCCAAAGTCTTCCTTTAAAGCCTTTCCATTCTTCATCGAATTTATCTGTTAAAGCCATTTTGTTTATTTCCTCCTAAATCAAAATTCCTTCATAATTATAGCACTTACATTTTGCATAGACAACAAAAACTTAAAGAAAATGATGAGCGCTTACATAATTACTTTACAAATTTAATATAACAGGAATCATTCCTAAAATCCAATCATATGCTCTAAAAAAGAATATTTAATTTTTCCTAGCTTTTCTAATTGATTTAGTATATAGTTTACGTAGATATTTTAGGAGGCTTTTTTATGACATTATCAAATCAAGCTTTATCAAGCGCCGCTGATAAAGATTTAGAATTATCAAAACAAGTATGTCGCGAAGCAGTAGATGAAGTAATGAAAAAAAATCATTTAACATTATCTTCTCAATTTACACAAAACCTCGTTGTACATCTTGCAATTGCAATACTTAGAATTAAAACAAATAATTATATTCCTTTAAGTCAAGGACAAATCACATCATATAAAGCAAATACAAACTATGATTCAGCAGTAGAAATTTGTAATATTCTTAGCAAGAAATTTAATATTGAATTTCCAGAATCAGAATTAGCACTTATCTCTATGTACTTATCTAAAAACAATGTATTAGATGTTGAATTTAATGCTGGTGTTAATTTATTAGATGATGAAATTATTGAAGTATTACAAAATACTTTAGATTCTTTATTCCAACAACAAGGAATCGATTTAAGAGACAATGAAAAATTACTTGTTTCTTTAGGATTACACTTAACACCTGCACTTGATCGATTATTAGATGATACTCAAATTGAAAATCCTTTAACTGCAAAAATTAAAGAAAGACATCCTAAAGAATTTGCAATGGCTGAAATTTTAAATGATGCTATTGAAAGTATTTATCATAAAAGATTTACTGAAGACGAAGTTGCTTACTTCGCATTACATTTTATTGTTTCGGCAAGACAAAAATAGAAGTTCCTCGAACTTCTATTTTTTTTATAAATATTTTCCTGTAACGCTCTTTACATTGTTTTTTATTTGTTCAACACTACCAGAGGCAACAATAGTACCACCATCAATTCCACCACCTGGACCCATGTCAATTATATAATCAGCATTTTTCATCACATCATGATCATGTTCAATGACAATCACAGTTGCTCCTTGTTCTACAAGTGATTGAAAAACTTGTACTAATGTTTGAACATCTAAAGGATGCAAACCAATTGTTGGTTCATCAAAAATAAAAATAGAATCACTTTGAGATTTACTCATTTCACTTGCAAGCTTTAAACGCTGTGCTTCTCCACCAGATAAACTTGGTGTTTCTTCACCTAATGTTAAATACCCCAAACCTAAATTTTCTAATACTTCTAATTTTCGATAAACACCTTTCAAATCCTGACAAGCCTCTTTAGCAAAACTCACATCCATTTCCATCAATTCAGGTAAAGAATATGCATTTTCTTTTGAATTTTTATATTTAATAAAATGACTTTCCTTATTATATCTAGAGCCATGACAATCAGGACACGTTACATGAACATCTGGTAAAAATTGTACATCTAAACTTAATGTCCCAGTACCATCACATGTTGGACACCTAAGCTTTCCTGTATTATAAGAAAAATCTCCTGCTTTATACCCTTTAGCTTTAGCATTTTCTGTTTTAGCAAATCGTTTTCTAAGTTCATCATGAACATTAATATAAGTAGCGACAGTAGAACGAATATTAATACCAATTGGTGTAGCATCTATTAATTTAATATGTTCTATTCCTTCCATTTGAACTTCTTTTACATGAGTAGGTAATGAAGTGTGATTAATTTTAGCTTGAATAGCTGGTAATAGACTTTCTAGAATCATTGTTGTTTTTCCTGAACCAGACACGCCTGTAACAACTGTTAATTTTCCTTTAGGAATATCTACTTCTAAAGGATGTACTGTATGTATTTGATTTGTTGAAAGATGAATTTTCCCAAATTCAAATATTTGTTCAATTGTAGAGATTGGACGTATTTTTTCATTATAATGATTTGTAAGAAATGGACCAATCATTGATTTTTTATCTTTTTTAATTTGTTCGATCGTACCTTCAGTTAAAACATAACCACCATTTTTACCTGCTTCTGGACCCATTTCAATAAGCCAATTTGCTTCTTTAATAATTTCAGTATCATGGTCTACTAATAAAATAGAATTTCCATCATGAATTAAATCATTCATCACTCCTGTAAGTCCATAAATATTAGAAGGATGTAACCCAATTGAAGGTTCATCTAAAACATAGAGAATACCTGTTGTACGATTTCTTACCGCTCTAGCAAGTTGCATACGTTGCCTTTCTCCTGTTGAAAGTGTAGAAGCAGCTCTATCTAAAGAAAGATAGCCCAATCCTAAATCTAACAATCTTTTAGAAACATCTAAAAATGAATCACAAATTTCACAAGCCATTAGCTTCATTTCATCAGGCATTGAATCAGGTACTCCTCTTACCCATTCTACTAAATCTTTTAGTGGCATTTGACAAGCCTTATCTAAACCAATTCCTCTAATTAAAGGTTTTCTTGCCTCTTTTGATAAACGTGTTCCCTGACATTCTGGACAAATTTCTTCTTTTAAAAACTTTTCAACTCTTTTCATCCCTTTATCATCTTTAACTTTTGATAAAGCATTTTCTACAGTATAAGTCGCATTAAAATAAGTAAAATCCATTTCTCCAGCATGATCCGTATTTTTAGCCTTATAAAAAATATGTTTCTTCTCAGCTGGACCATAATAAACAATATTTTTTTCTTCTTCCGTTAATTGATTAAAAGGCACATCTGTTCTTACTCCCATCGCACGACAAACATCTGTCATTAATGTCCACATTAATGAATTCCATGGGGCTACAGCCCCTTCATCAATTGTAAGTGTTTTATCTGGAACAAGTGAATCAATATCTACTGTTCTAACAATTCCTGTTCCACCACATTTAAGACAAGCTCCTTGACTATTAAAAGCTAATTCTTCAGCACTTGGTGCATGAATTTTTTCTTTACAAATTGGACAGATGATTTCTTTTTCAGCTGCCACATTTAAAGTTGGTTCAATATAATGACCATTTTTACAACAATGTTTAGCAAGACGAGAATACATGAGTCTTAAACTATTTAAAAGTTCTGTACCTGTTCCAAACGTACTACGAATACCAGGAACAGCTGGTCGTTGATGAAGTGCTAAGGCAGCAGGAACATAAAGAACTTCATCTACTTGTGCTTTAGTAGCACTCGTCATACGTCTTCTTGTATAAGTTGATAAGGACTCTAAATATCTTCTTGATCCTTCACTATAAAGGACTCCCATGGCTAGTGATGATTTTCCAGATCCTGAAACACCAGCAATAGCAACTATTTGATTAAGAGGTATATCAACATTGATATTTTTTAAGTTATGCACTTTAGCACCTCTTACTTTTATTTTCTTTGGTGTATTTTCCATATAATCCCTCATTTCCTTTTTAGTTATACTCTACTTCTTAAATAAAAAAAAGTAAATGATATCCATTTCGAATACCATTTACATATTTTCCTTTTTATACCTGTATTTTGTAAATAACATTAAAATTACATCTAACTTATTTTTTAACTAAAGAACATCCTGCACTTGTTCCAATACGATCAGCTCCAGCAGCGACAATTTTTACCATATCTTCAGGTGTTCTAACACCACCTGCAGCTTTTACTTTTGCTTTTCCATGAACAGCTTCTTTCATGATTCTAACATCTTCAATTGTTGCTCCTCTTGTAGAAAAACCTGTACTTGTTTTAACATAATCAGCTTTAGCTTCTACACATAATTCACATGCTTTTTTAATTTCATCTTCTGTAAGTAAACATGTTTCTAAAATAACTTTTACTAATGTTCCATTTGCTGCTTCAACTACTGCTTTAACATCATCTCTTACTAAATCATAATTTTTATCTTTTAAAGCACCAATATTCATCACCATATCAATTTCATCAGCCCCATTAGCAATCGCATCTTTTGTTTCAAATGCTTTTACTGCACTTGTATTAGCTCCTAATGGAAAACCAATAACAGTACATACATTAACATCACTATCTTTTAAATAGTCTGCACAATAAGCTACATGGCATGGATTAATGCATACACTAGCAAAACCATATTCCATTGCTTCATCACAAATTCTTTTAACTGTTTCTAAAGGTGTATCTGCTTTTAAAACAGTATGATCAATCATTTTGTTGTAATTCATTTTCTTCTTCTCCTTCATATACTCTTTTAATGGCTTTTAAAGCAACTGCTTTATCCCCATCATATTCTCTTTGCCCAACTTCTAGAGCAATAAATTTTTCATGTCCTTTTCCTAATAATAAAACAACATCTCCAGGACTTGCTTGTTCAATCGCCTGTTCTACTGCAACTGTACGATTTGTAATAATAATACTTGGAATATTGGTGATTTCACTTTGAATTTCTTTACAGATTTCTTCAATATTTTCTCCACGATCATCTAACTCTGTTAAAATAACATGATCTAAATATCTATTAGCAAGTGCACCTATTTTCTTCCTTCTTGCCATATGTCTTTTACTCGGTGCCCCTAAAACAGCAATAATATTGCCTTTTGAAACACGATCTGCAAATTTAAAAACATTTTCAAAATCCTTAGTATGACAACAATAATCAACAATAATCGTAATTTTATGATGATTAGGAATAAGTTCCATTCTCCCATTAACTGGTTTTATATCACTAATTGCTTCAATGATCATACGATCATCAAACCCTAAACCAACCAATACACCCACTGTTGCAAGAACATTATAAATATTAAAATCAGCAATTGTTGGACAAACAATATGATATAGATTTCCTTTCAATGAAAGATCAAATTCACTATGGTCAATATAAAGCTCTATATTCTTAGCCATAATCTCACTTTCATTTTTAATACCATATGTCATAATTCTTGCTTTTGTTGCCGCCTTAAACTCAGAAAAAACTTCTTCATCCTTATTTAAAACAGCAATTGAATTTGTTAATAACATTGAAAATAATTTCTTTTTACTTTCAATATAATGCCTTCTTGTCCCATGAAAATCTAAATGCTCATCAGAAAGATTTGTTAGAACGGCAATATTAAAATCAACTGCATCAATTCGCTTAAGCGCTAAACCATGACTACTTGCTTCCATAGCAACAACTTTAACACCTCTTCTTGCCATATCAAACAATTTCTTTTGTACATACAAAGTTTCTGGTGTGGTATAAGGACACTCTTCTTCTACACCATCATATTCTAAAGAAATTGTCCCCATATAGGCTGCTTTACAATAATGATCCATGATGCTTTTAACCATTGAAGCAACAACCGTTTTACCACTTGTTCCTGTCACTCCAACAACACGCATCTTTTTACTTGGATAATCATAAAACACATTCGAAACTCTATTTAATTCATCTAAAGCATCCGCTACTTTAATATAAATAATACCCGGTTGTTTTTCGATATCTTTACTATGAACAATAACTTTTGCACCTTGAAAAATAGCATCATCTACATAACGATGTCCATCCACACTCAATCCTTCAATACAAAAAAATACCGAATAGGGCTTTACATATCTTGAATCACTATGAATTGAGTATATTTTCATATCATTATCAATATCAAACAACTCATTTAATCGTTTCATTATACCACTCTTCCAATTAATATTTCATCATATGATTCAATTATAACATTCTTCAATTGACTTATCAATTGCTCATCACTTGGAACCTTAATAAGTAAATAATTATCTCCATGACCCACATAATATCCATCTTCTTCTTTTTCAAAAAGAACTCTTAATGTCTTACCAATTTGCGATTTCGCATAATTTTCATTTAATTCATGAGATAAAGCTATCAAACGGTTAACTCTTTCATGTTTGACTTTTTCATCAACTTGTTCCATACGTGCTGCTGGTGTTCCTTTACGCATAGAATAAGGAAAAACATGTAATTGAGTATAACCTACTTTTTTAATGAATTCATATGTTTTTTCAAATTCTTCTTCTGTTTCCCCTGGGAAACCAACAATCACATCTGTTGTGAAAACAATATCAGGAATCAATCTTCTAATTTTTGATAATTTTTCATAATATTGTTCACAATTATATTTTCTATTCATACGTTTAAGCGTTTCATCACATCCAGCTTGAAGTGGTACATGTAAATGATCCACAATAATTTTTGATTTTGAAATAAGTTCTATAATCTCATCTGTAATTTGACTTGTTTCAATAGAAGAAATACGTAATCTTTTAAGTCCTTCTATTTTCGTTAAATCTACTAATAAATCATAGAAACTATAATTTTCTAAATCTTCACCATAACCTGCTGTATGAATACCTGTTAAAACAATTTCAACATAACCTTTTTGAACCAATTCTTTTGCTTGTTCAATAACACTTTCTGGTTTTCTTGAACGTACTCTTCCTCTAGCATAAGGAATAATACAATACGTACAGAAATTATTGCATCCATCTTGAATTTTCAAATAAGCTCTTGTATGTAAAAAACGATCAATATTTAAATCTTCAAATTTTCTTAATTGTTTAACTTCAGAAACTTTCACAATTCTTTCATGTGTTTGTTGATACTTTTCTACTAAATCAACGATTTCATTTCTAAATTGTGTTCCTAAAATAACACTTACACCTTCAATGGCTTCTATATCTTGAGGAGCAATTTGACTGTAACATCCTACAACACATACTGTTGCTTCTGGATTTTTACGAATTGCTTTACGTATCATTTGACGAGATTTGCTATCTCCTGTATTTGTGACAGTACATGTATTAACAACATAAACATCTGCCACTTCTTTAAAATTAACTTCTTCATACCCTGCTTCTTCAAACATATTTAACATTGCTTGAGATTCATAGGAATTAACTTTACATCCTAATGTATGAAATGCAACTTTCATTCTTTCACCTACTTTAATTTCTTTGTTATTTTTTTATGTATTTTATCACTAAGATAATTTAATTCATGTAATTGATTTATAAATTGTTGAGGTTGTTTATAATAAGACATCGCTATTTTTATATCTTCTAAAGATGTATTTCCTTGGAAATATTTATCAACTATTGGAAAACTATCTACTAAACAACATGTTTTTTTATCAAAAATATAGATTTTCTTTAAACCATCATAATAATAGTATTCATTATTTTCATCCTCTGCTATTCCCTTTAAAGAAGAAAATGCAGAACGTAATATTTTTGATCCATAAAGTTGGTATGGACTTTCTATATTTCTTGGATAATTTTTTACATATAATTGATGTTGTTTTAATGTTAATAACATGTAATTATTTAAATATCTTTCATTTATAAAAGGTTCTAAATAAGGAATTAAAACAATTTGTTGATCAACTTTCATGAGTTTTAAGTTTTTTAAGATTTCACTAATAATACTATTAAACATTTTTTGTTTTTCTTCATAATTTAAATATTGAATAGCATCTTGTGTTTCATAAACAAATTTTTTATATTCTCCTTCTATCTTTGTCTTATTATAAATTCCATTTAAAATCACTTCATATTTAAACATTTCTTCTTCATTTGTCATTTTAAAAGTAAAACCATCTTCAATAAAAATATCTTTTTGTCCTTCAATAAGACGAAACAAATCACATTTTTTGAATTTTAATTCCAAACCATATTTCTTTAATAACTTAATCATTTAGCTAACTCCCTTGAATATCCAATCACACTCATTAAATAAAGAGGAGCCGTTTCACTTCTTAAAATACGATTTCCTAATGAACAACATTTAACTCCCATTTCATTTAATTCATGAATTTCACTTTCATCAAAACCGCCTTCACAACCAACAATAATCAATAATTGATCTCCTGATTTTAATTGTTGCAAAGTATGAAACAATTCTCCATGTTCATGTTGCTTAGCAGTTTCTTCATACGCAACTAAATTATAATCTTTTAAATATGGCTTTAATTCTTTAATTGTTTTTACTTCTTCTATTGAAGGAATTCTATTTCTACCTGATTGTTCACTTGCTTCTTTTAATATTTTTTGATAACGGGGTAGTTTTTTATTAAACTTTTCTTTTGTAAGTTTGACAACACACCTTTTTGAACTCAAAGGAATAATATGATGAACACCTAATTCACATGCTTTTTGTAAAACTAATTCAAATTTATCACCTTTAGGCAAAGCATAAACAAGTGTCACTTCTACATCTAATTCATTATTAATATCTAGTTTTTCAATTGGTAAAATAAAACCTTCTTGAACATTTTCTATTGTACATAGATATTGAATATGTTTTAAATCCACACAAATGATCTGATCACCATTTTTATTACGCATAACTTTTTCTATATGGTGTTGATCACTACTTTCTATTTGAAATGTTTTATTCAATTCGATATTTTCATTTATAAAATATTTTTGCATCGTCTTTCACCCCAACATATTCTAGCATAATATTTCCCTAAGAAAAAACAATTTTACATTTTTATTTATATTCCTATAATTTCAAAAAGAAAAGTATGACTTTCATACTTAGCTATCTTTTATTTTCTAAATGTAAATAAAAAAAGAAGTAGCTTTCTATAGCTACTCGGGTTTTTGACAGTTATGTAACTTCCATACGAATATAGATATGCTCAAAGCGCTTATTCCATATAGGTTTTTTGAGTTTTTTTACTGTCAAATTTTATCATTTTAAATGTTGTATGGTGTTGTATATGGTGGTATAATGTCTCTAGGAGATGATTTTCATGAAGCTTTACTATGACAGACGTTCTAAAAATCCAACTTATTTTATTCAACAGGGTATCAGAAACGGCAAGAAAACGACTACCCGCAACATTAAAACTATTGGAAAACACAATGACCTTCTTAAAATTACTGACGATCCTCTTGAATATGCAAAACAGGAAGTCGCTAAATTCAATGAAGAATATAAAGCCAATAAAATTTCTATAGATGTCAATATCGATTTTTCTAAAAAGCTTCCTTCTTCAATGGATACTGTTGCCCATTCAAAAAATATCAATATTGGCTATTTCTTTATCCAGTCTATCTATCATGATTTGAAGATCAAAGATTTTCTGAACAATATTGTTTCGCAAACCAGGGTCGATTATGATGCTGATCTCATAAACAGATTTCTTACCATCTCTCGAATACTTGATCCTCGTTCGAAACTGGGAATCTATGATCATCTTCATATATATTATGAACAGCCGCACTATCTCTATGAATCTTCTCTTAGATTCCTATCGCTTTTGGCCAAACACTTTGATGAATACATTTCCCATTTGTATGAGGCAAGCAATAACATCATTCCAAGAGATACATCTGTATGTTATTTTGACTGTACAAACTATTATTTTGAAATTGAAACTGCAGATGAGGATTATATCGATGAAGTTACTGGTGAAATCTTTTACATGTTGAGAAAGTACGGGATTTCCAAACAGCATCAGCCAACTCCAATCGTTCAAATGGGACTGTTCATTGATGCACAGGGAATTCCTTTATCAATGTGTATCAATCCAGGAAATCAAAACGAACAGTTGTGTGCCACTTCAACCGAAGAGAAAATGATAAGATCTTTCAAAGATAAAAAACTTATCTATTGCGCTGATGCAGGACTTGGTTCCTATGATATTAGAAAGTTCAATTCTTTTGGAAGCAGAGCCTTTATAGTCACACAGTCCATAAAGAAACTGTCGAAACCTTTACAGGAAGCAGTATTTAATGATTGTGACTATAAGCTTTTATCCAACGACTTGCCTATGACACTAAAGGAAATGCACGAATTTGATAAAAATGATGAAGACAATCTCCATCTATACAATGATATCCTGTATAAAGTGATCAGTGCAGATAAGGCTGTTGATTTAGGACTTACAGAAGAATATGTGACTTCTACAGGAAAAACAGGAACAAAAAAAGTCAAAGGTGAACTGAAACAATATGTCATCATTACTTTTTCCAGAAAAGCGATGGAATATCAAAGGCATATTCGCAACAGTCAAATAGAACGTGCTCAAAGACTTATAAAAAATAATAAGGTCGAAGATTTAAAAAAGAATCAAAACGATCCAAAAAGATTCATTAAAAAAGTAAAAAATGAAAAGAATAAATATTATATTGATGAAGAGATGATAAAAAAAGAAGAGATGTATGATGGTTTCTATGCCATCGCTACAAATCTGGATGCAGAAAACGAAGCAAAAAAAATAATTGAGATCAATTCGCAGAGATATAGGATAGAAGATTGTTTTAGAGTTTTAAAAACAAATTTCAAAGCAAGACCTATAAATCATCGAAAAAATGATCGTATCATAGCACATTTTATGACATGTTATACGGCATTGCTCATTCAAAGGATAATGGAAGTAAAATTAAATCAAAAAGGCAGACATTTTACTACCGGAGAAATCATTGAAAACTTAAAAAATATGAATGTGGTCAATAATCATGATCTGTACTATCAGGCAACTTATACAGGAAGTACACTATGTGATGCTTTGAATGAAACATTTGGATTAGAATTGGACAAGGAATATTATCAGCCCAAAGAACTAAATAAAAAAATCAAAAAAATATCAAATTAGATATTCCATACAACATTTTAAAAAGAGTGAAAATCCACTGATACCAATGGGTTCCACTCTTTTTTCCTATTTAACTGTCAAAGACGGGAT
>NZ_JBKYAR010000027.1:30565-33552 GCF_047023275.1 Faecalibacillus sp.
CACTGATACCAATGGGTTCCACTCTTTTTTCCTATTTAACTGTCAAAGACGGGATAATATTTCCCTAAGAAAAAACAATTTTACATTTTTATTTATATTCCTATAATTTCAAAAAGAAAAGTATGACTTTCATACTTAGCTATCTTTTATTTTCTAAATGTAAATAAAAAAAGAAGTAGCTTTCTATAGCTACTTCATCATTATTGTGCTTTTAAAACAAAACCATCTTGATAATCAACTTCAACATGTTGTCCTTGATGCACTGTTCCTTTAATAATTTCTTTAGCAAGTTTTGTTTCAATTTGAGATTGAATAAATCTCTTTAATGGTCTTGCTCCATAAATTGGATCAAAACCTTCTTCTTGAATCATTTGATAAGCTTGATCAGTTAAAGAAATCGTAATCTTTTTATCTTGTAAACGATGTACTAATTGACCAATGAATTTATCAATAATCTTTCTTACTACTGAACTATCTAATGAATTAAACATAACAATTTCATCAATACGATTTAAGAATTCTGGTTTAAAGTGAGCTTTTAATTCTTCTTTTACAAGTTTTCTATTTTCTTCATTATTACCTTCTAATAAATATTGAGAACCAATATTACTTGTCATGATAATAATTGTATTTTTAAAGCTTACTGTATTACCTTTACTATCTGTAATACGTCCATCATCTAAGACTTGAAGCAAGATGTTAAAAACATCAGGATGTGCTTTTTCAATTTCATCCAATAATACAATACTATAAGGATGACGTCTTACAGCTTCTGTTAATTGTCCGCCTTCTTCATATCCAACATATCCTGGTGGAGCTCCTACTAAACGAGAGACACTGAATTTTTCCATATATTCAGACATATCAATACGGACAATATTCTTTTCAGTATCAAATAATTGTTCTGCTAAAGCTTTCGCAACTTCAGTTTTACCAACTCCTGTTGGACCTAAAAATAAGAATGATCCAATTGGTTTTTCTTCATCATTGATACCAGCACGACTACGTAAGATAGCATCTGTTACTTTAGTAATCGCATCATCTTGACCAATAACACGTACTTTTAAAGTATCATCTAAAGCTAATAATTTTTCACGTTCAGAAGCCATTAACTTATTCATAGGAATACCTGTCCATCTTGAAATGACTTCTGAGACATTATCTACTGTTACTTTTTCTTGAAGTAATGCATCATCAGATTCTTTAGCTTCTAATTCAGCAATTTCTTTAGTAATTTTTGGAATATCACCATATTGAAGTTTAGAAGCTTCTTGTAAATTACCTTCTTGCATATATTTATCTTGCATAGCAATAAGTTTATTTTTTTGATTTTTTAATTCTTTAATATGATCTAATGAAGATTTTTCTTCTTTCCATTTTGCTTTTAAAGCAGTTTCTTGTTCAGTTAAAGAAGCAATACGTTCTTTAATATCATTTAAACGTTTTACATTGTCCTCATTACTATCTTCTTTTTCAATTGAAATTCTTTCCATTTCTAATCGATTCTTTTCACGTGTAATACCATCTAATTCTTCTGGTAAAGAATCAATTTCCATACGAATAGAAGCACACGCTTCATCAATTAAATCGATTGCTTTATCTGGTAAGAAACGATCTGTAATATATCGTTGTGATAAATTAACTGCACCAATAATTGCACTATCATTAATTTTAACACCATGATGTCTTTCAAAAGAATCTTTTAAACCACGTAAAATAGCAATACTATCATCAATCGTTGGTTCATCTACTTGTACCTTTTGAAAACGTCTTTCAAGAGCAGCATCTTTTTCAATATATTGTCGATATTCATCTAAAGTGGTAGCTCCAATACAATGAAGTTCACCACGAGCTAACATTGGTTTTAATAAGTTAGCGGCATCCATCGCACCATCTGTTTTACCAGCACCAACTAATTGATGGATTTCATCAATAAATAAGATAATATTTCCATTAGCTTTTTTAATTTCACCTAAAACCGCTTTTAATCTTTCTTCAAATTCACCACGATATTTAGCACCCGCTACAAGTGAACCTAAATCAAGTTCATACAATGTTTTATTTTGTAAAGAAATAGGAACATCATTTTTATAAATACGCCATGCTAATCCTTCAACAATAGCAGTTTTACCAACACCTGGTTCACCAATTAAAATTGGATTATTTTTTGTTTTACGTGACAAGATTTGAATCACACGACGAATTTCATCATCACGTCCAATAACTGGATCTAATTTTCCATTTTCAACATCTTTTGTTAAGTCACGTCCATATTTTTCTAATACTTCATAAGTATTTTCTGGATTTGGATTATCAACCATATGATCACCTCGCATTTCTAATATTACCTTTTTCGTTTCTTTCTTATTCATACCTTCTTGGTTTAATAAATCTTTAACCCAATTTTCATTTATCTCAAATAACGCCATAATCACATGTTCAACAGACATGTATTCATCTTTAAAAGATGTCATTTGACTATTTGCCTTAGCAAGTAAATCATTTAAACTATAGCTTATTCTCATACTATTGACATCAACATTTTCTAAAGTTGGTTTTTGATTTAACCTTTGTTCTAAAACTTGAATAAAATGATTTTTATCTTTATTTAATTTAGATAACACTCTTGGAAAAATACCACTACTATCATTTAATAAAACATACAGTACATGTTCAATGTCAATTACTTGATGCTTATCATTTAAAGCTAATTGACTTGCCTTTTGAATAGCCTCTTGCATTTTGGCTGTAAATTTTTCGATATCCATGTTATCACTCTCCTTTTTAGCACTCCTTTATCCCTAGTGCTAATTTTATTATATTCATATTTTTAGCACTGTCAATACTTAAGTGCTAATTTCTTTTTTAAAAAAGAAATCCTTTCGGATTTCTCATTTAATATTATTCAATACTTATTGTAGAAGTATTTTCTATTTGTTTCATATCAGATTTAGGAACTGATAAACGAAGTACTCCACCTTCATATT
>NZ_JBKYAR010000028.1:0-33166 GCF_047023275.1 Faecalibacillus sp.
GTCATTTTTAGTATATCTATGTCACTTTTAACAAAAAAAGTAAGCCTTTTCAGCTTACTTATTACTTAATAAATATCTATTATATAACTTTTTAAATACTTCCTTTTGACTTCTACTAATAGGAAGCATTTGATTATTATTTAACTGGACACTATTATGATTAATATCCTTAATATAATCCATATGTACAATAAAACTCTTATGACAAATACAAAAAGAATCATTCAATAAAGAAATCAAATCATTGATCTTCAAAGAAGTTTTATAAACTTCTTTTTTAGTATAAACATAAGAGACCCTTGATTTCCTTTCAATATAAAGAATATCTTTTTGATAAACTTCATTCTTTTGTTTATTCCAAGAAATATATAAATACTGGGATTTAAGATGATAAATATTTTCTTTTGCTTGTTTAATAGCTAAAGGAAAATATTTATCTAGCTTTTCTTTATCAATAAAATATGTATGTTTGCTTTGATAAACATCACTTACATATTGCATATAGGCTGTAATATAGATGATTTGGGTATAGGGAGTTACTTCATTAACCATTAAAGCAAGATCAATACCATTTTCATTACCCAATTCAATATCTAACAATAAAATATCAAATTCTAGTTTTTGACTAACTAATTCATCATTAAAACTTTGAACATTAAAATAACATCTTATCTGGTCTTCTTCATCTTTATAATCATTGATTTTCTTCTGCAATAATTCTAAATAATGAACATCATCTTCCACGATCCCTATCAACATTTATATCCGCTCCTTTATACTTCAACATCAAAGATGCTTCAAAAACATCTTCTTCATCATGCCATTCATAACTTCCTTCATTTTCTTTAATAATATCTTCAACAATAGAAATACCATAACCATGCATTCCTTTAACACTCTCATCATTTATATGAAAATTACTATTTTTCATATAAATAGAAATAAAATGATGAGTGTATTGTATCTTCAAATAAATATATTTATTTTTAGCTTTTTCACTTGCTTGAATTGCATTATCTAAAATATTAAAAAGAATCGTTGGTAATACAAGAACATCTAAAGACATCTTTTGAGGTAATACTATTTGATATTTAAAGTCTATCCCATATTTATCCATTAAACTCTTTTTATTAGAAATAACAGCATTAACATACGCATTATCACAATATGTTTTTACATAACTTGCTTTAAAATCATCATAAAATTCTAAAAAAGATTCTTTAGCTTGATCATAATGATTTTGATCTATTTCTTCAATAACATCATTTATTCTTTGAATAATCATTTCTTTATTTCTTTGTTCTTCTTCTATAACAACTTCAATATCATCCTTTTGTTTTTTCTTAATATCTTTTAATTGTTCTAACATCTTTGTTTCTTCTTTTAAATAGGTATATTTTACTAATCTATAAAAAACAAATAAATCAGTAAATATAAAAATAAGATAAGATCCATAAAACAATAAAACAATAATCTTACTATGTACATTAACCATATAATTTCTTAAATAAACTGCAAAACAAAAAGATGCATGTGATAAAACCATCACTAAAATTAATATATATTTCATCATCTATCATTACCTTCTTTCATTGATAAAAGATATTCTTTTACTTTTTCATCATGATTTCCTAACATATTTAAAACAACCAAACAATGATTTTTTAAATCATGATTCTTTCTTCTCATTGTTTTATAATATTGATCAATTGATTTCATATCTTCTATTTGCATATTTAAGATTTCTTGTTGTGCTTTATTTTTTATACTTTCTTTTTGCATCATTTGATACTTATTGATTCCTTTAATAATGATAAATACAGTTATAATAATAATGATTCAAGTGATTATAAAAACCATTAAAAATGTTTCTTTATTCGTTGCATAAATAAAATTTAAACACATAAAAGCAATGATAAAAGGTAAAAAACTTATTTTATAAATTTGTTTTAATTGTTCAGCTGACATATTTTTACTTAAACTTTTTACATACCTCATTACAAGAAAAATACATATAACACAGCCTAATAAACCAATGACATAATAAAATGGATTAGTTTTAATAAGCGTATCTGTAAATGTTGCATCTTTATTCAAAAGAAAATTTAAAACAAGAATGATACATGAAGTAGAAATCATTTCTCCAGAAATATTGATTGCTACTAAAAATAGGTAATACATGATTCTTTTTTTCAAAGGAATATCATACATAAAAATACCTATAAAGAAGAATGTATAACTCATAAGTGAAGCAAGTATATTATAATTTTCTTTTAAATAAGGATATAACAAAGAAGCTATTGCTTGTAAAATCAAAAGTTTTTTCATTCTTTTATGATCTATATTTTTACTATTAAAGATATAGTAAAAATAATTAGAAGTTTGTAGATATAAAAAGAAAACAACTATATTAAGCATATAAAATAATAAATTCATTCAATCACCTACACATACTTTATATATTATTTTTTAAAAAATGCTATTTATAGTATAGCATATTCATTAAAACAATATCTATAATATATAGAATGATTAAATAAATATTTATAGACTTTTATTAGGTGATAAAATGAAAGATATTAAATTTATTGTTGGACAACGTATCAGAAACTATCGTGTTCAAAAACATCTAAGTCAAGAACAACTATCTGAACTTGCTGATTGTCATCCAACATATATTGGTCAATTAGAAAGAGGAGAAAAGAATGCTACTTTAGAAAGTATTCAAAAGATTGCAAGTGCATTAAATATTACTCTATCACAATTATTTGAAAAAATAGAAGAAACTCAAAATGATGAAAGTATTCCTTTAAAAAGTTACAAATTTTTCTCATCTAAAACTATAAAAGAACAAAAATATTTATATCAAATTCTTCAAGAAATTGATGAATATAAAAATAAAAATTTAAAATAAAGACCCTCTTGCATTGCAAAAGGGTTATTTGTTTATAGTATTTACTTATAAAAGAATTACTTATTATATCCAAGCAAACGAAGAATATTCAAGAAAATATTAACAAAATCTAGATATAAACTGAATGCTCCATAGATACTTAATTTTTCTAACATTTCTGGATTAGATGATGCATTATTATAAAGTTGTAATGATTTCTGCATATCATATGCTGTAATTCCAGCAAATAATACTAAAGAAATAAATGGCATAATCAAAGAAAGAATACCAAAATTAAAAAATAACATAACAATTGAAAAAATAATATACACAAATAATCCAGCTAAACAAACAGTACCAATTCTTGTTAAATCCATTTTAACAACTGTTCCTAAAATAACAAGTACACCAAAATAGATTGCTGCTACTAAAAATGCAAGTGCTACACTTAAAGTTGTATAATTAGCAACAATATAAGAAAAGGTAACTCCTGTTAGAACTGAATAAGTTATATAAAGTACTTTTGCCATAATTGGTTTCATGGTCATCAAATGTCTTGATAAACCAATAACAACCGCAAATTGAAAAAAAATTAATAACAATGGTAACATACTCTCATTATAAATAAATGTTGTTTCCTCTAAAGCATAAGCAGTTATAAAAGTAGTTAATACCCCAATAACCATCCATTTAAAAATATTATTAATATATTGTTGAATTGTCATTGTTTTGTCTTCAACAAATTCATAAGTTTTATTATCCATAAATTCTCACCTATCCTTGAATAACACGATTATCTAAAATTTTCTTTTCAGGTAAAGCTTTTTCAACATATCCTAAAATACAACAACCAACACCAACATAATCTTCCAATTGCCATTTTTGAAGATATTCTTTTCCTTTTTCTAACTCAAACATTTCTTTACAACGATTAATCCAACAAGAACCTATATTTAAAGCATAAGCTCCTGCTTGCATAGCACCTATCACTAAAGATCCATCTTTTATACCATTTTTTTCATCTTTTGGAACAAAGATAAAACATACGGTAGGTGCTCCATAGAACGGATCTAACTCTTTACCCCAAATCTCAGCATTAAGTTTTGAAAGTTCTTTGATTTCTTCTTGATTTTGAACAACCACAATTTTGCTTGATTGTTTATTCATACCACTAGGTGCATTTAAACCACATGCTAAAATTGTTTGTAATTCTTCCTCTTTAATTTGTTCTTGTTTATAGCTTCGACAGCTTCTTCTTGTTGTAAGTACTTTAATGGCATCCATTTTTATCCCTCCAATCCTAAAAGATAATTAATAAATTGTTGTGCGGTTCTACCTGAAGTTCCTCCATGGGAAAGTTCCCATTTATTGGCTTCTAATAATAATTCTTTTTCTTCCATTTGAATATTATTTTTATGAGCTAATTCTAAAACAATATGATTAAATTCTTTTTTCATTGGTTTAGAATAATTGATTTTAACACCAAAACGATTAACTAAAGAAAGTTTTTCTTCCATTGTATCTGATTGATGCATTCCATTTTCTTGAACAACATCATTACGATCAGACCAGTTTTCTTTAATTAAATGTCTTCTATTACTTGTTGCATAAATAAGTATATTTTCAGGTTTTGTTTCAACTCCACCTTCAATAACTGCTTTTAAGAATTTATATTCAATTTCAAATTCTTCAAATGATAAATCATCCATATAAATAATGAAACGATAGTTTCTATTTTTAATCATCGCAATAATATTAGATAAATCTTTAAATTGATGTTTATAAATTTCAATCATTCTTAAACCTTGATCATAAAACTCATTCACGATTGCCTTAATACTTGTAGATTTACCTGTTCCACTATCTCCATAAAGTAAAACATTATTTGCTTTTCTACCTTCAACAAAAGCCACTGTATTATCCAATAATTTTTTCTTTTGAATTTCATAACCTACTAAATCATCTAAAATAACTTCATCCATATTATTAATAGGTTTTAATTGCACATAATTTTCTTGACTTGTTGCAATTCTAAAGGCTTTATTCAAACCAAACATACCTACACCATAATCTTTATAAAATTGAGTGACAACATCAAAGAATTCTTGTTCATTCTTTGTTTCTTCTAATTTTTTAGAAAGTTCTTGAACTTTTAAAGAAACATTTTTGTTATACATTAATTCTGGTTTTGATAAAGCATGATAATCAGAAAGTGTTGAAAAACAATCAATATTCAATTCTTTTTCAATACTACTAAAATCATAATGGAAAAGATCATAGAATACTTTAAAATCATTTAAAGCAAAATGATTAACAGTTCCTTCTCTAGCTCCTTGTTTTTCACAAGTCATACTAAATGGATTTTCATTTGTCATTAATAAATAAGTTAAATAATTATGCCATAAATTATCATTAAATCCATATTGAGTTGCAAGTTCTAATAATCTTTTTACTTGTCCATAAATTTCTTGACGAAGCTCATGATTAGATTTTTCATCATCTGATAACAACTTAGCAAGTTGTACTAAAATTTCATCCTCTGGTAAATTCCCATAAAGAATTAAGTTTGATATTAATTCATACATATATATAATCCCCCTAATTGCTTATATTTTACCTCATGTTTCATAAAATTGAAATAATTATGATGTATAATAGTAACTATGAGGTGAAAAAAATGGAAAATGGTGTTTTATTACAAGGTTTTCATTGGTATATCAAACCTGAAGAAAAACTTTGGAAACAACTTAAAGAAAAAGCAAAATCATATAAAGAAATGGGATTTTCAGCCATATGGTTACCACCTGCTTATAAAGGTGTTGGAGGTATTCATGATAATGGTTATGGTGTCTATGATCTTTATGATTTAGGAGAATTTAATCAAAAAGGTAGTATAGAAACAAAATATGGAACAAAAGATGACTATTTAGATTGAATTCAAGCTTTTCAAAAAAATAAGATAGATGTCTATGGAGATATTGTTTTAAATCATAAAATGGGGGCTGATGGTACTGAAATCGTTAACGCTAAAGAAGTCAACCGCCATAATACAAATGAAATCATTTCTGGTGATGAACAAATTGAAGTTGATACTCTTTTTACTTTCCCAGGTAGAAATAAAAAATATTCTGATTTTATTTGGCATTGGTATCATTTTGATGGGATTGATTATGATGAAAAGACCCATCGTAATACTATTTTCCTTTTTGATCATAAAAGTTGGGATCAAGAAGTAGATGATGAAAATGGTAATTATGATTATTTAATGGGTGCTGATTTAGATTTTAGTAATGATGAAACTGTTCAAGAAGTCACTTCATGGCTTCATTGGTATTTAAATTTAACTCATATCAATGGTTTGCGCTTAGACGCCGTTAAACATATTCCTGCTTATTTTTATAAAGATCTTTTACCTAAAATACGTCATGACTTTAATGAAGAAATGTTTACGGTTGGAGAGTATTGGCATGGAGATGTATATCATTTAGAAAACTATTTAAAAGAGGTCAATTTTGAAATGTCTTTATTTGATGTGCCCCTTCACTATCATTTCTATGATGCCAGCCATAATGAAAATTATGATCTCTCACATATTTTTGATCAAACTCTTGTTTCCATGTATCCATTTAATGCCGTCACTTTTGTAGATAATCATGATACAGAAACAAGTCAAGCGTTAGCTTCTTTTATTCCTGATTGGTTTAAGGGACATGCTTATTGTTTAACTCTTTTAAGAAAAGATGGCTATCCTTGTGTTTTCTATGGTGATTTAGAAGGTATTGATTATGAAAATGTTTCTTCTAAAAAAGAGATGCTTCAACAACTTCTATTTTTAAGAAAACATTATAATGAAGGTACACAAGTTGATTATTTTGATCATCCTTGTCTAATTGGTTGGACAAGACATACTGAAACAAAATCAATGGCAATCATGATGACTAATTCAAATGGTGGTATAAAATCAATGTATGTTGGTAAAGAATATCGTCATTGTTATTATGTCAATGTCTTTAATGGTTATCAAAGAGTTCTTATCAATGAAGATGGTTATGGTGATTTTTATTGTGAGGATAAAAACTTTGCTGTATACATAAAAGAGTAATGATTCAGTTTTACTGATTCATTACTCTTTTTTATCAATATAACAGACCTTACAAACTTCTTTGACCCAACGTGAAGCATCTAACAATAATTCTTCATGTCTTAAATCAAATTCAATAATATCAGGTTGTTTGAAATATTTTTCATAACGCCCTAGATACTTTTCACCCATTTTTTTAGCATAGAAAACATGTATTGTAGTTTGTGGCACTTGGATTTGCGTCCCAACTTTTGTATATAAATCACTACAAAATTGATTTTTCATTGATTCTTTAGAAATAAAAGATAAATCTATTCCTCTTCCCATGATTTCCATAAATTTCTTGCGATATTCTGCATGTTCATCTTGACTATTCATTCTTTTTTCAATGAATTTTTTAGCAAGTTTACTTCCTTTTCCAGTAATTAAAGGATAAATAATTGGCATAATAATTGCCGTTTGTATTTTAGCGAGTAATTTAGAAGTTTGATCCATATCACTTGAACCAATAATAGCATGATCTATATGAATGTTTTCTCTACTTACAAGTAATGAAACAAAAGAACCACCAAGCGAACATCCATAAGCCCCAAAGATGCTTCCATTAAAATGTTGTTGAATATACTGTTCAATCTTTTGAGTTTCATCTAGTTCAGAAATAAAAGTAGACTGTTCTGTTTCATCAAAGCCACTATAACTAACAATAGCCACATAAAAATGTTCTTTTAAACCTTCTATTACATGTCCAAAATTACTTTTCCAATAACAACCTGTTCCTGGAAATAACATCATGACTGGTTTTGCATTATCTCCAAATGTATATACTTTCATATAGCACCTCCAGTTAGTCTTAACTAACGTTATTTTAACATATTTTATAAAGAAAAAAGAAGGATTTCTCCTTCTAGTATTGTAAAAATATTTCTCTTATTTCATCACGATCATGTGTTTGTGTTAATGCTAACATTAACAAGACTCTTGCTTTTTGTGGTGATAATGTATTTGATGAAATACATAAATGATGTGGATCAAAAATTTCATCATCAAACACAATTCCTTGTGAAATACGTGAAGAACGTACAAAAATTGTTCCTTTTTCAGAAAGTTCTTCGATTGCTTTTAACCATGCTTGGCTATAATTTCCACTTCCTGATCCCGCAATAACAATACCTTCATGACCACTTGCAAGATCATATAAAATTTTAGCGTTCGCTCCACTGTAATAAAAAGCAATTGCTACACTTTTAATAGAATCAATACGTTTATTAAAACGTGATTTTACTGTATGGATTTTACTTGTTTGTGTATAGAAATAGACTTCTTGATCTTGCATATATCCTAAACATCCAAGAGATCTTTGATCAAAAGCATCGATCTTGAAGTTATTTACTTTTTCAATATCTCTTCCTGAATAAATCGTATTAGAAAATAATGCAAGGACACCTCGATTATATGATTCTCCATGACATGCTAAACAAATCGCTTGATAAAGATTGAATGGTCCATCTGCACTTGTCGCTGTTGCTGGACGCATCGCTCCTGTTAAAACGACCGGTTTAGGTGTATTTAATGTTAAAGTTAAAAAGTAGGCTGTTTCATCTAATGTATCTGTTCCATGAGTCACAACAGCTCCATCTATTGTATCATCAGATAAAATTTCTTCGATATTATTTTTTAAAATCAACCATTTTTCATGTGTCATTTCATTACTATCAATATTCATTAATTGATATTCTTTAATATGAGCTACTTCATTAATTTCTGGAATTGTTTCAATAATTGAATCAATATCAATTTCTCCTGCATGATATGCAGCTGTTTTTCCTTTTTTTCCAGTACCTGCAATTGTACCGCCTGTTGCAACAATAGCAATTGTTTTCATAGTTCCTCCTTAGTATCGTATTTGAAAAGATTTTTCATGTTCTTTTATATTTAGTAACTGATAATGGATTTGTTCTATTTCAATAAATGGTTGTTGATAAAGTTTTTCTATCATTTTTTCTATTAAATCTCCATCTCCTTGAACTTCCATAGAAACCGAACCATCATATTCATTTTTTACAAACCCCGTTAATTTTAATTCATTTGCGATAGAAAAGCAACGAAAACGAAAACCAACACCTTGAACTCTGCCTTTAAATAAATATTTTCTTCTTTCCATAAAAAATAACCGGTTCTCCCGATTATTTTAAACTATCCAAAATTTCTTTCATTTTAAAGGCAAGTCCTTGGCATTTTTCTACTGATAAAGAACATAAAGCAACACGAATACCCTTATTGACTTTAATTGTATAAATATCTTGAGCAAGCATTGCTTCATGGAAACGTGTTAATAAATCATCATCTTCAACTTTTAAAGTAACAAAGAAACCTTCTTTATAAGGATAATAAGTTAATCCACATTGATTAGCTTCACTTGTAAAGATTTCATATCTTTTTCTTAATAAATCAACATATTTTCCTTTTTCTGCATTGAATTCATCTTTATGTTCAGTTGTTACTTTAACAAAGTTTTCCATCGCTGCATTAGGAATATTAGACCAAGAAGCTCTAGCATGTTTTTCCATCAAAATTTCAAGTGCTCTAACATCTTCTTGATTTCTTGCTAAAATAACAGCACCTCCACATCTTAAACCATAAGATGTAAGTGTTTTAGAACAAGAAAACGCTACAACAACCATCACTTGATCATTCATGCGATTAAAAGCATTCATATAATCTCTTGATCTTTCTAAGTTATAAGAATAATCAATATAAGCAATATCATCTAAGATAATAACAGGTCCTTCATTTGATAATTCATTACAAAAATCAATAACTTGATTCCATTCTTCAACAGTCATTGAATATCCTGTTGGGTTATGACATGGATCATTGATAACGGCTAAAACTTTACCTTGTCTTGCCATTACTTCACGACAAGTTTCTTTAAAGCTTGTAATATTAAAAGCATCCCCATCAAACATTTGATAAGTTTGTACTTTACAATTAGCAATAGTAGCCATTGATTTATAGTTTCCCCAAGCAATATGAGGAATAATTAAAGTTTGACCTTCATCTAAAACATTTAAGATTGTTGAACTAACAGCTCCTGATCCCCCAGGTGTTCCAATAACACTATGACATAAATCAAGTTTTGTATCTTGAACAACCCAGTTATAAACTTGTTTTCTAAAGTTAGGATTTCCACTAAAACTAGAAGCATATTTTGCTTTTGTTCTATTATCTAAACTGTTATACGTATTAAATACGGTATCTAATGCAACTAAATTTCCATCTTCATCATATAAAGAACCAATTGTTGCATTAACAATGTTTTCTTTTCCTTTTTTAGCAATTGCATCATTTGCTAAATTTACAATTTTAAAAACATTATCAACAATTGGTTGATGATCGATATTTTCTCTAATAAATTTTTTCATCACATATACCTCTTTATCTTCATTATTAACTGTATCTTATCACACTTTAATAAAAAATTCTCTAGTTTTAAAGATTTTTTTAATTAAATACAATTTATCTTATCCCTTTTGTACCATTCAAATCTTGATAAATCATCCAAATTTTCTTTACTAAACGATGTGGTAAAACTTTCATTCCTAAGATTTGTATTTGATTAATTGTTCCATATAAAGAAACATCTTTAGAGCTTTCCATATCTTTAATCGCTTTTTTAATAACATCTTTAGCTTTATAAACCTTACCATATCTAATGACAACTGGTTTTTTATCTTTTTCTACAGCACGATCAAAAAATTCAGTTTCTACCCAATAAGGACATACAGCTAAAACATGAATTTGTCGATATTTTAATTCTTCATTTAAAGCCCTTGAATAACTTAAAACAAATGCTTTGGTAGAAGCATAGATATTTAAATAAGGAATTGGCATATAGCCACTACATGAGGCTAAATTGACAATATGACTTTTTTTATGCATGTAAGGTAAAACACTATTGACCATTTTAACCACTGCCAACATATTTAAATTCATCATATTTTCAATAACTTCAATAGACATATTTTCATAATGATCTAATTTACCATATCCTGAACAATTGATCAGTACTTTAACCCTTGGCTTTTCTTGAAACAAAGATTCTTGAATAACTTGAAATGATTCTTTCTTTGTTAAATCCAAAGCAAAGACACGTACCTTCGTTTGTAATTTTTCTTTTAAACTTTCAAGTCTTTCTTTTCTTCTGGCAATCACCCAAATTTCATCAACTTGATACTTCTTTTCAATTTGCAAAGCAAATTCCCTTCCCATACCTGAACTTGCTCCTGTTATAATTATTATTTCTTTCATTTATATCACCACTTTCTATTATAATTTTCTTTCCAAACAAGTCAAAATATTCTATTTTTTTCATAATATAAAAAAGCGCTTACATTTATAAGTTTTATGATAAAATGATGTTAAGTCAATCATATTTATATGATCATTATTTAAGGAAGGAAATGTTTATGGAAAAAAATCGTAGTTTGAACTTGAAGTATGCAGGAAGTCAAATTTTCTATTTTGCTGCCTTTGCTGCAATGATGGGCTATGCCTCTGTCTTTTTATTAGATAAAGGCTGTACAAACTCACAAATAGGAATTGCGCTTGCTCTTTCAAGTATTATCGCTGTTTTATTGCAACCAATGCTTGCATCTTTTGCTGATAATCATAAAAATATTGAAATGCGAAATATCATCGCACCGATTGTTTTATTAGTCATTGCTTTATCTGCAATTCTTTATTTAGTTCCTGGAAGTGCTTTATTTGTTTTATTTTTAGTTGTTACTATTTTTTCAATCATGTCATCTATCATGCCACTTATGAATTCTCTTGCCTTTGTTTTTGAACAACATGGTATTGAAATCAATTATGGTCTTGCTAGAGGATTAGGTTCAGTAGCATATGCTATCGCCTCTCTTGTTTTAGGACATGTTGTTGAAAGTTTTTCACCAGGTATTTTACCTTTATTCTATATTATTTTTACAGCTTTGTTATTTGTTGTTGTTAAAATGTTTGTTTTACCAAAAGGTTATGAAAATGAAGTTGTCAAAGAAGATACAAAACAAGAAGAAACAGAACAGCTTTCTTTTGGTAAGTTCTGCATGAAATATAAAAAATTCATTTTATTTTTAGTTGGTTTTGTACTTGTATATTTTGCTCATACAATTATTAATAACTTCTTTATTCAAATTATTACGAATATCGGTGGAACAAGTGCTGATATGGGAAATGCTGTTTTCGTAGCTGCTATGTTAGAATTACCAACAATGGCTTTCTTTTCTAAAATGTCTGAAAAAATTAATTGTGGAACACTTATTAAATTTTCAATTTTAATGTTCTGTGTAAAACATGCACTTACATATTTTGCTACAAATATGATCATGATTTATCTTGCACAAGTATGTCAAATGTTTGCTTATGCTTTATTCATCCCTGCTTCTGTTTATTATGTTAATAAAAAGATTGCTGTAGCTGATCGTGTTAAAGGACAATCACTTGTTACAACTTCGATGACATTATCTGGTGTTTTTGCGAACTTTGTAGGTGGAATTATGCTTGATGCTTTAGGTGTTGGACATGTTTTACTTGCCGGAGTAATTTTATCTATTGTTGGTGCTGTTATTGTGATTTTAACGACAGAAAAAGTTTAAGCGACTCAATATTGAGCCGCTTTTTTTATGAGCATATTTCTTTCTTCTTTATTTAAAGGACGTGACATTCCTTCTAATAAAGTTTTATCTAAATTAATTTCATCAAAAGACATTCTTTTTAAAGAAACAACTTCATTATTTAATGATAAAAACATCTTTTTGATTTGATGATATTTACCCTCTTCAATGGTCACATAACCATGAAAATCATTTAAAATTTCAAGTTTAGCGGGCAAACATAGAATATTTTGATCAATGATGATTCCTCTTTTAAAAGCTTCTTGATCTTCTTTTCTTATTTTTTCTTTTGTTTCAACAAGATAAGTTTTTTTAACATGATTTTGTGGTAATAAAAGTTTCTTTAAACTTTTATCATTAGTTAAAATCAAAAGTCCTGTCGTATCACGATCTAATCTTCCTAAACAAAAACAATCTTGATATTCAATCAAATCAGTAACACACTTTTCTTTTTTGTCTTTATTAGCACAAAGATATCCTTGTGGTTTATTAAGCATAATATAATGAAAAGGTTGACTATTTAACCTTTTTCCTTGATAAACAAGAAGATCCTCTTCTTATATCTTTCTTTTACTATCAGTTTCAACAAGTCCATTAACTTGGATCAAGCCATGTTTAATCAATGTCTTACATTGCTTTACATTTCCTAAATTATTGTACATTAAAATATAATATAAATCTTTCATACTAATCCTTATAATTCTTTTCTAACCAATGAGCCACCGCATCTTGGTCATGACTTTCAATAACACCTGTTGCTTTTTCTTTGAGTTCTTTACATGCATTTTCTACCGCATAACTTTCATTTGCTATTTCAAACATTGATAAATCATTTAAACCATCGCCAAAAACAACTATCTTATCGCATTTTAAATAATCTTTTAATTGTAAAATAGCGTGTGCTTTTGTTGCTTTTTGAGGTAAAATTTCTAGCCACCAGTCTTGGCTATAAATATCTTTAGAAAACAAGCATTGATATTGATCTTTTAAATCATGATAAAAACTTTCTAGTTGTTCTTTTGTAGAAATACAAGAAATATAAAAAACATCTCCTTGATAAAGATCATTTTCGATTGGATTTTTTCTTTCGTCATTTCTTGTCTTTATAAAATTAAGTTGTTGTTTTGTAGATTTATCTGGGATATAACTAAATTTTTCATGATGATTTCTAAATGCATAGACAATTGGATAAAAACCTTTTTGATTAAAATAATGAGATAATTCTTTGACTTCTTCTTTCAAAAAGAAATTAGATAATAGTATTTCTTGGCTTTGATTATCAATAATAAAAGCTCCATTATAAAGAATCAAAGGAATTTTAGCTGTTAATCCTTTAGTTGCTGGTTTGGCTGAATAATAAGAACGAGCTGTTGCATAAGAAAACAACATTCCTCGATCAACAAGCTTTTCAATAACTTCATTAGTATAAGTTGAGGTTTGTTGTTGACTATTTAAAAGCGTTCCATCTAAATCAGAAACATAGAGTGTCTTCATTTTAACGAATAAAGTTTGTGGCTCTTTTTTTATTTTGAGGAACTTCAATTCCTGCTTTTTTACCAGCTTCAATACATTTTAACATCCATGCCATATTTTTACCTAAAGCATACATAGTATCCAATCCTTCTATGTCTTGTTCAACATCACTTGGTGTATGTCCATGAACTTCATTCCAATAGTTTGATGTGACAATTGGCATTTCAGAAATACTTAAATGCTTATTTAAAACATCCATACTTGTTACACTTCCTGCTCTTCTTGATGAAGAAATTACTGCTGCTGGTTTATGAACAAATGCTGATTTAGCACTATAAAAAACACGATCCATAAAACTTTGAATTTTACCTGTTGGATGCGCATAATAAACAGGTGTCCCAAAAATAAAGCCATCAGCCTCTTTAGCCATTGAGGCAAATTCATTCACACAATCATCAAAAACACATTTTCCTGTTTTAGAACAAGATCCACAAGCAATACAATCTTGTAAAGGAACATTAGGAATATGATAAATAAGTGTTTCTATTCCTTCTTCCTTTAATGCTTTTTCTACTTCTTCTAAAGCACGATTTGTACATCCTTTAGGATGTGGTCCTCCATTAACTAATAATACTTTCATTTCCTTTTTCCTCCTGTTTTTATTGTAAAACACTCTTTATAATATGACAAATAGTTATTTGTTATAACCTGGTATAAGAAAAAGAAATCACTAGGATTTCTCAAATCTTAACAATTATAAGCTATCAAACATATCCATTGAATAGACGCGAATATCATTTGGTTTCGTCATCTTATATTTTTCTTTTACTGCTTTAAAATATGTTCCAATGTTATCATGTGAAATAATTTGTTTTGATGGTTCTGTCACTGGTAAGTCACCTCGAGCAACAAGCCAAGGAGTTTCATTATGAGTAAATTGTTCAAGAACTTTACCACTATAACAACAAAGATTATTGATTACACTATCAAAAATTGCCTTTTCTGATGCACTCAAAACTGAATCATCAAAATATTGACTCTTTACTATAGGATCAAAATGATAATCACAATATTTAAAATAAATATCTCTATAAACAGGCCCATGAACCCATGCTTCACATTCTTCTATGAAAAGAAAAGTATTATAAAAAGCATAATAAAATCCCTGAATATAATACAAAGCCTTTTGAAGTGCCAAAGGTGTAATGTCTTCACACTGATTTAAAAGATATTTTATTGCAATATTGATTTTTGAAGAATTGTTTTCAGAGACTTTAATTAACTCATCAACAGCTTTTCGACTTTTTTCATAAGTTTTTTGAGATTTTAGATTTTCCTTTCCTGCTTCTAAAAGTTCAGCATAATATATTGGATCATCATATATTTTCGTTAAAATTTCTGAATACTGTTTTGTTGGTATATCACCATCACAATATCGAGAGAAAGTTTGTTCACCCCATCCAAGTAAAAGGGAAAGTGGTCTTTTTCCAATAGCATACTTCTTAGGAATTGCTAAAATAACATCTAATGATACGATTCCATTTTCCTTACGATAAACCTCATACAAAGCCTTAAGGTTGGAATCATTGATTTCTGGTACATAGACACTCGTATTACATTTAACACATCTTACCTCTTTTCCAATATAATGATACTCAATACCTTTGATTTTTCCTATCATTGGTACTTCTGTTATAGTATATTCTACATCATCTCGACACTCTTCACAAAAAATAAGGTTTCTAGTCATAATAGATTCTCCTTTCTAAACAAATAATCAATCGGCTTATTTCGCTTATGAAATGAAATAACAACCGTTCTTTTTCCAGATGGTAAATCAAGAACATTAAACTTTGTATATAAATCAATCATCTCTTCTTCACCATCTGCATTAAAAAGCTGAACTTGAGGAACAAAAACATAAAGTATTTCATGTTCATATCCAATTTTTATATTTTGTAATGAATGGCAAAAATCTTCAACTTCTATTTGCATCAAAATAGATTTTTGTCTATCACTATGAACATTATATTCATTTATAAATTCTATATTTTCTTGACGTCTTTCATTTAAAGAAATTGTATATTTTCCAGCAGCTACACACTCTTTTATTTTTGCCAAAATACCTTTAATTTCTTCTCGAGAATAGTTTTGATTATAATGCGGATTCATCTCTCATCACCTTTATTTATTATAATACACTAATTAAATAAATTTTCAATGATAAATGTACCAATTGATACATTTATCATTTTTACGATACATATTTATAAATAATTTTCTATAAAAAAAGAAATCACTAGGATTTCTCAAATCTTAAAATATTTTCAATGTGGAAGGTATGTGGGAACATATCTACTGGTTGACAATTCGTAATTGTATAACCATGCTCATTTAAATACTTAGCATCTCTTGCTTGAGTGGCAACATCACAAGAAATATAAATAATTTCTTTAGGACTTGCTTGTAATAAATGTTCTAAGAATTCTTCTGAACATCCTTTTCGAGGTGGATCAACAAAAACAACATCTAAATGAGTATTCTTTTTAACAAGTTCGACCATGTATTTTCCAGCATCATCACAAACAAAATCAGCGTTATCTATTTTATTAAGTAAAGCATTATTTTTAGCATCTTCAATGGCTTGAGGAACAACTTCAACTCCATAGACTTTCTTTACATGTTTTGCAAGTGAAAGGGTAATGGTCCCAATTCCACAATAAGCATCTAAGACAGTTGATTCTTTTGTAAGATGTGCTAAATCAATCGCTGTTTGATAAAGTTTTTCTACTTGAATAGGATTGATTTGATAAAATGATTTTAAAGAAATTTTATATTGATTGCCTAATAATGTATCATAAATATAGCCTTTTCCATAAAGAATCTTTTCTTCTTCTCCTAAAATGACATTATCATGTCTTTCATTAATATTTTGGATAATAGTTTTAATATGTGGAAATTCTTTAACAAGTGTTTCTATAATTTTATCAATATGTTTAATTGTTTTTTGATATGTAATGAAACAAAGCATAAATTCTTCACTATGATAACCTTTTTTAGTAAGAATATGTTTAATATTTCCTTGATGTTTTACTTTATCATAAGGTTTAATATCATACTTTACAAAGAGTTCTTTAACTCTTTGAATAACAGCATTAGATTCTTTATTTTGAATCAAACATTCATCACAAGCAATAATATCATTTGTTCTTTGTTTATAAAAACCTGTCACTAATTGTCCATTTTTATCATAACCTAAAGGCATTTGTACTTTATTACGATAATACCAAGGATCTTCTTGCATCAAACAAGGTTGTACATCTACTTCTAAATGTCCAATTCTTTCCATACAATCCTTAACTCTTTTTGTTTTAAAGTTTTGTTGTCCAAGACTAGATAAATGCATTAAATGACATCCACCACATCCTTGATAAATATGACATTTAGGATTAACTCTTTCAGGTGAAGGTTGATGTAATTCAATAAGTCTACCTACTCCATAATTTTTCAACATTTTTATACATTTAATTTGACCTACTTCTCCTGTAATCATTCCATTTACAAAATAAGTAAATCCTTCATATTTAACAATTCCTTTGCCATCATGAGATTGATCTACACATTCTCCTATAAAATAATCATTTTTTTTCATTTTTTCCTCCAAAAAAACGAGCTAGGCTCGTTTATTGATTATTATTTGCTGCAGCTTTATTTGCAGCATCTACTTCTGCTTGTCTTTGAATAGCTTTATCTGCTGATGCTTGATCTTTAACATTTTGACCAGTATAAGTAATAGCATCAACACCTGCATGCTTTGTTCCAAAAAGTGGGAAATCACTTTCACCATTAGATTTTACAATAATTTCTAAATCATATTGTAAACGACCATTTGCTTTATTTAAAAGTTGTGACCAAGCAGCCCCATCTTCTTTACTTTGACCCATTGCATCATCAAAAGTATGTAAAGAATTTTCAACTAAAGATTTAGCAGTATCAACTTGAATATTATCAGCTAATTGATAAGTCAGTTTAATTGTTCGACAACTTACTTTAATGGTTACATCTTGAATATTTCCATCTTGCTCTATTTGTGATTCAACTTGAGTAATTGCATTTTTATCAACAGTTAATAATTTTGCACATCTTTCCCCATAAACAGGTCCACTATTATTTCCTGAAAAAACAAAAATATAAAGGAAAAAAGCAATTACTACTACAACAAATAATGTTAAAACAACATGCCATATTTTTAATTTTCTTTTCTTCTTTTGAGGTTTAGCCACCTTGTTCTCCTTTACTTCATCATCAAATGTAAACTTTCCTGTATGATTTGCATGAATATCATTGTTAGGTTTTAATTCATCTTTATCATATTCTATCGTATCATCAAAAGAAAATCTTTCTCTTGCCATTATTTCACCTTCTCTTCTACCATTGTATCAAATGTCTATCATTAATACAATAATGTACTTTGTGCATCCTTTCCAGCATTTTTAATTACAACCGCTTTTAATCCATCTTGATCATTAATCACAGCATAACTATCAAACCCCGAAAAATGATTATCCATTTGATCAGCAACTGTTTCTACTACATAAATAAGTTCTGTATAACTTTTTACACTTGCTGTAATTTGAATTTTTAAGCTTTGAATTGAACCATCTTCATATTTTCCATAACCAACTACTCCAACAGCTTCTGTTACAGCATTTTTTACATTGTTTTTAAAAACCGAAAATTGAGAATAAAGTGCTTCATCTGCTTTATTTGCTTCATCACTTGTAAAAATATAAGTGGCATAATCTAAAGACTTAATATTTCCAACTTTACCATTTTGACAATAACTACTATAAATAAAACGTCCATTATAACTATTTTCATCATTATCATTTTTACGATAAACAGCAATTAATGTAGGTATATCTTTAATAGACTTTTTAGTTTGAAGATATTTATATAACTTTGGAATTACTTCTTTAGCATAACTATTAATGCTTCCTTCAGATAAGACAGCATTTGTCCCACCTTTTGGATCCAAAATAATTGCAATTGACATTCCCTTTAATGTATATTTATCTCCACTTTTTTCATAATAATCTTGTTCACTGATATTTTCTACCATCTTACTAATTTCTTGACCATCTACTTTTTCACCATTTAAAGGTTGTAAAGAATATTTTTCTTTCTTTAAAAGTTGATATTTATCTTTTTGAACAAGTTGTAAACCTTCAGACATATAATAATCTGAAGTAGAGAAATAATCTGTCGATAAAGCTTGTAATTCTCTACCTATTGTTTGAAAATCTTCAGATGAAGAAAAGTCTTGATAAAAAGTTTCTCTTATTAAATTTGTTCCTAAATTAACAATAGGATAAAATGAATCATCTAAAGAATCTGTAGATGATGTATCTTGACTACTTTTTGTTTCTTTTTTACTAGAAGTTGATGTACACCCTGTACATATAAGCAAACAAAGAATAATAGTAACTATTTTTTTCATAGTGACCTCCTTTTTTATGCATTATAACACGAAATTACGATTTTATCATTTCCATAAACATTTCTTCAGTTAAAACTGGAATATTTAAAGATTGTGCTTTTGTAAGTTTACTACCTGCATTTTCCCCAGCTAATAAATAAGTTGTTTTTTTAGACACAGATCCTGAAACCTTTCCACCATTATTTTCTATTAAAGTAGCTGCTTCTTTTCTAGATAATGTAGGAAGTGTTCCTGTAACAACAAAAGTCATATTTTCTAATAAAGATGAACTTTGAGTATCTTCAATTTCCATTTTTAATCCATATTGTTCTAATTTATGAATCATTTCTTTATTCTTTTCATCTTTAAAATAATCAATTAAAATTTGTGCACTCGTATCACCAATATCATTGACTTCAATAAGTTGTTCATAAGATGCATTCATCAATTGATCCATTGTCTTAAATTTTTTCATTAAAGATTTTGCTGCCGATTTACCAATATTAGAAATACCTAAGGCTGTTAAAACCTTTGTTGCATCATTTTCTTTACTTTTTTCAATAGCATTTAATAAATTATCTGTACTTTTAACAAGACCAATTACTTTTTTATCCAACAGTTCTTGTCTTTTATCTTTTAAAATATAAATATCACTAACATCATGAATATACCCTTGATCTATTAAAGTTTCAACATACGATAAACCAAACCCTTTAATATCCATGGCATCTCTTCCTACGAAATTAACAACATTTCTAACCAATTTACTTGGACATGTAGGATTAGAACATTTGATATCAACTGTTCCTTCTTCTTGATACGTTGGTGCCCCACATACAGGACATGTATTTCCTATTTGATAAGGAACACTTCCTGCAGGTCTTTTATCTTTATTGACACCTTTAACTTTAGGAATGATTTCTCCTGATTTATAAACAATGATCGTATCACCAAGACGTACATCCAAACTATCAATAAAGTCTTGATTATGAAGCGTTGCTCTTGAAACCGTTGTTCCACATAAACGGACTGGTTCAAAGATAGCTGTTGGCGTAATTCTACCTGTTCTTCCAACTGAAAGTTCAATATCTAAAAGTTTTGTTTCTTTTTCTTCTGGTGGATATTTATAAGCTACGGCCCAACGAGGCACTTTAGCTGTTTGTCCTAATTGTTGTCTTTGTGCATAGCTATCAATTTTAACAACTGCCCCATCAATATCATAACCTAATTGATCTCTGCTTTCACCAATCATTTCAATTGCTTTCCATACTTCTTCAAAATTGTGACATACTTGATAATTATCAATCACTTTCATTCCTTGTTTTTTTAGATATTCATAACCTTGACTATGACTTGTAATCTCTTTTCCTCTAATATCTTGAATATTAAAAATAAACATTGAAAGATTTCTTTGTTTTGTAATACGACTATCTAATTGACGTAATGTTCCTGCCGCACAGTTTCTTGGATTTGCGAAAGTTTTTTTATTGTTAAGCTCTTGAATTTCATTTACTTTATCAAAAGCTTCATTTGTCATATAAACTTCTCCACGTACTTCAAGATATTCAATAGGTTCCTTTAATTTATTTTTAACATCTTTGATTACTTTAGCATTAACAGTTACATCTTCTCCTTGAATGATTCCATCTCCACGAGTAATAGCTGTTGTTAAAAGACCATTTTCATATCTTAAAGCCATTGAAAGCCCATCAATTTTATATTCAACAACAAACACAGGATCAACCAATGTTTCTTGCATTGATTCAACAAATTCTTGAACTTCTTCTTTAGAAAAAACATCTTGTAAAGAAAGCATTGGCACACGGTGTCTTACTAAAACACCAGCTTCTCGTTTTGCACTTCCCCCAACATGTTGTGTTGGCGAACTTGGTGTGACAAATTCAGGATGATCCTTTTCTATTTTTTTAAGTTCTTTCATCATCATATCATATTCATAATCACTTATTTCTGGATCGTCTTGGTTATAATAACGATCATTATGATATTCAATTGTTTTTACTAATTCTTCATATCTTTTTAAATCATCCATATTCTTACTCCTTTTTCAATCTTTTTTATTATAACAAAATAATACTAAAAAGAGAATTCCAAGAATTCTCTAATTTGTAAGTTTTTTCAAAGCTTTATGATTAGCCATTAAAGACTTAAGCCCTGCTGGAAGTTCAAAAGCAATATCTAAAATATTCTTATTGACCTTAACAACAACACCCTTACCAAAAATATCATGATTTACAAGATCTCCAACTTTCCAATCATCAACCTTATTATCCCCAATCAATTCTGCTTTAGACACTGTTTGTTTAGGTACATAATCTGTTGTTTTAAAACGAGGCTTACTTCCGCTATGAATAATTCCTTCATTTCCTACTTCATCAATGAAACGACTAGAAATTTTAGGCGAATCTGTCACAAAACTAAATCCTTCACTATCCGTTAAGAAAAGTTGTTTTCTCGCTCTTGTAAAGGCTACATATGCGAGTCTTCTTTCTTCTTCAAGGCCATCATCTCCATCTTCAGCTAAACTTCTAAAGCTTGGGAAAATTCCTTCAGATAAGCCTAAAACAAAGACATAATCAAATTCTAGACCTTTAGCCATATGAATAGACATTAAAGAAACATATTGACCTTGATCAATTGCATCATTATCTGTATATAAAGAAATATCTTGTAAATAATTTTCTAATGTTGGGGCATCTTCATGAGACGCTTGGAAATCATAAATTGAACGTTGTAATTCATGAATATTATCAATACGATTATCTTCTAAATCATTTTTGAGCATTTCAATGTAACCAACATCAATCATTAAATTTTCAAACATTTCATGTAATGGTAAAGTTGAACGTCTTGCTTTTTCAATTGCTTCAACTAAAATTCGCACTTCTTTTTTTGATTTATTAGAAAGTCTAATTTCATCACTATGAAGCGTTAAAGCATCATAAAGTGAAATTTGATGATTAAGTGCTACTAATTGAATATTTTCTAATGTTTTTTTACCAATACCTCTGGCTGGTGTATTAATAATTCTTTCAAACGCTAAATCTTCTTGATTACAAACAAGTCTTAAATAACTTAAAGCATCTTTAACTTCTTTACGATTAAAGAATTTTAAACCACCAAAAATACGATAATCAATTCCTTTACGAATCAATACTTGTTCAATCGTACGTGATAAATAGTTTGCACGATATAAAATTGCAATATCACGATAATTAACCCCATCTTGATTATTTACAATATCTTCGATTTTATTAGCAATCCAATTAGCTTCCTCTTCTTCACTTTTAGCAACATGGTGAATCACATCTTCTCCACCTGTTTGCTTTGTAAAAAGATTCTTTTCTAAACGTTGACTATTTTTACGAATTAAATTATTTGATACTTTTAATATATTTCCAGTTGAACGATAGTTTTGATCAAGAATAATTGTTTTATTTGGTTTAAAGTCTTTATCAAAATCTAAAATAAAATGAACATCTGCTCCTCTAAAACTATAGATTGTTTGATCAGGATCTCCAACAACACAAACAATAGCATATTTTGATAATAATTGAACTAAATGATATTCAATTTCACCTACATCTTGGAATTCATCTACATGAATATATTGGAACTTTCTTTGCCATTTTTCTAATATATCTGGATAATTATCTAAAATATAAACTGCTTTTAATAATAAATCATCAAAATCTAATAAGAAATGATCTTCTTTATAGTTTTCATAGGCTTCATAGACTTTTGCTTTTTTGAGTTCTCCTGAAAATTGTCCAGCTAATTCAATAGCTCTTTGTGGAGAAACTCTTGCTGTTTTATATGAAGAAATTGTATTGATCATGCTTTTAATAGAAATAACTTTTGCATCTATTTCTAATTGTGTATAAAGCTTTTTAATAAGTGCTTTTTGATCTTCTTCATCCATAATTGTAAAATTACTTGGATAATTTAAAACATTAATATGTTGTCTTAAAAATCTCACACATAAAGAATGAATCGTACAAATAAGCGTTCCACTTCCATGAATACCTACAACTTCATTCACTCTTTCTTTCATCTCGTTAGCAGCTTTATTGGTAAAAGTGATTGCCAAAATAGAACGAGGATCAATTCCTACATCCTGTATTAAATGTGCAATACGATAAGTCACGACTCTTGTTTTTCCAGAACCTGCCCCCGCAATAATTCTTAAGTGACTATCTAAATACGTTGCTGCTTCTTTTTGATTTTTATTTAACAATGTATCTAAATCCATTTATTTCACCCCTATTTATCTTATTATATTACATGGATAATGATAGAAAAAGAGAAATCTTTCATTTCTCTTTTTAATATTGATGTGATAATCCAACGATATCATTAATATCTTCAACACCAAGTTTTTCAAGTTCTTTTGGTAAATCTTGAATAATTTTATAACAAGCATATGGATCAACAAGGTTTTGACAACCAATCGCCACAGCGCTTGCGCCTGCAACCATCATTTCAATAACATCATGGGCACTTGAAATACCACCCATACCAATTACTGGAATCTTAACAGCTTTACTTACTTGATGAACCATACGTAAAGCTACTGGGAAAATAGCTGGTCCTGAATAACCACCAGTTCCATTAGCGATAATTGGTTTTCCAGTTTTGATATTAAAACGCATACCTACTAAAGTATTGATCATTGTAATTCCATCAGCTCCAGCTTCTTCTACGGCCTTTGCCATTTCAACGATATCTGTTACATTAGGAGAAAGTTTAACATAAACCGGTTTTTGAGAAACTGCTTTTACTTTACGTGTAACATCCGCAGCCATTTGTGGATTTGTTCCAAATTGAATACCTCCACTATGAACATTTGGACAAGAAATATTAAGTTCTAATGCTCCTACCATATCATGTGTTGAAATACGTTTAGCTGTTTCAACATAGTCATCAATACAGCTTCCACCAATATTAGCGATGACTTTATCATTATAACATTTACGAAGTTCTTCTAGCTCATGTGACATAACCGCATCAACACCAGGATTTTGGAGTCCAATCGCATTAAGCATTCCACTTGGCCCTTCCGCAATACGTGGTAAAGGATTTCCATAACGTGGTTCAAGCGTTGTTCCTTTAATCATGATACTTCCTAAAACATTAATATCATAAAATCTTGTAAATTCATATCCAAATCCAAAAGTTCCTGACGCTGGAATAACTGGATTTTTCATTTCTAAACCTGGAAGTTTAACTTTTAAATTAACCATTTACAATAACCTCCTCACTTAGTAAAATTGGTCCTTCTACACAAATACGTTTATAAGGTTTTGTTTTCACTTTACATGAACATCCCATACAAGCTCCAAAACCACATCCCATTCTTGCTTCAAAAGAAAGTTGTCCGTGTTCTGGATAATTTAAGGCAAGCGCATCTAACATTGGTTCAGGTCCACATGTATAATAATGATCAAATGTTAAATTAGCCTTTTTAATAACATCAATAACTGTTCCTTTAACACCTAAAGAACCATCCATTGTCGCAATTAATACATCTCCAAATTCTTGGAATTTATCAATATAGAAAACATCTTTTTTAGAAGAGAATCCTAAAACAGTTGTTACTTCTACACCTTTTTCTTTTAATTTTTTACCTAAGTTATAAAGAGGTGGTGTTCCAAGTCCTCCACCAATAAGTAAAGCTTTTCCTTCTTGAACAGTAAAACCATTTCCTAAACCAATTAAACAATCCAATTGATCTCCAATTTGTTTATTCTTTAAAATTTCTGTTCCTTGACCAACAACTTTAAAAACAATCACAATTGTATTTTCATCATAATCTGAAATAGACATTGGTCTTCTAAGATAAGGTTGTAAACTTTCATTGATCTTAATGTTAATAAATTGACCAGGTTGACTAATATATTTAGCCCCTTCTCCCTTTAAAGTCATTTCATAAACATCATCTGCAATGTTTTCAATCTTTGTAATTTCCATTAACCCTTGATAGTTCATAAACTCCTCCTATAATTTTTCAATCTTTCCATCTAAAATATGATATTTTACTAAACCAAAACATTTTGTATCTAAAAATGGTGTATTCTTTGCTTTTGAATAAATATTATCTCTCGTAATCGTATATTCTTCATTTAAATCAATGATGGCAATATTAGCTTTTTTACCAACTGCCATATCATGATCCAATCCAATGACTTGACTTGGATTGACTGTCATACATTTTAAAACAGTTTCTAAATCTAACAAATTCTTTTTAACTAAATATGTATAAACAAGACTAAAAGCATGTTGATTACCAATAATACCAAATGGTGCTTGATCAATTGGTTTTAATTTTTCTTCATCACTATGAGGTGCATGATCTGTTGAGATACATGTCACTGTTCCATCTTTAAGTCCTTCAATTAAAGCATCTAAATCTTCTTTACTTCGAAGTGGTGGATTCATTTTATAATTTGGATTTAAGTTTTTAATATTTTCATCTGTTAAAATCAAATGATGTGGACAAGCTTCTCCTGAAACAGGAAGTCCTTGTTTTCGATATTCTCTTAACCCTGCCACAGTTTCTTTAGTAGAAATATGACAAATATGATAACGATTACCAATTTCTTTAGATAATTGTAAATCACGTAAAGCATGATTATATTCTGAAGCATTATTGATTCCTACAAGACCATTTTCTTTAGAAACACGTCCTAAGTTAATACATGCTCCTTTTTCAAGTTCTCCTTCATCTTCACAATGAGCAACAATAATACTATTGATTGCTTTTGCTTCTTTCATGGCTTTTGCCATCATTTCTTTACTTTGAACACCTTTTCCATCATCAGAAAATCCCTGTACAATATCAAAAGCATTATTTTCTTTAAAATCAACAAGCTCTTGTCCTTTTAAATCTTTCGTAATAGCACTATAAGTATATGTATGAATAGAGCTATCTTTTTGAACTCTTTGAATAAAATCTTCAATAGTTTCTTTATCATCCATACATGGATTTGTATTAGCCATCGCTACAATATGCGTATACCCTCCATATTTAGCAGATAAAGTTTCTGTTTTAATAGTTCCTTTATGTTCAAATCCTGGTTCACGTAAATGAACATGAAGATCAACAAAACCTGGTGTTACTAAAAGATCTGTACAATCAATTATATTTTCACCATCTAAATCATGACCTATTTGACTAATTGTTTCACCATCAATTTCTACATCTAATTTTTGAATTTTATTTTGGTAAAAAACATTTCCATTTTTTAATACAGTTTTCATAGTTTCTCCCTTTTTCGATTAAAAACATCTTTATTTTTATCATATAAAGTATACTAAATGATACTTATTTTTTCAATGAAAAAACGGCATAAAAAAACAGCCAAGAAGGCTGTATTTTTATTATCTTTTTTTATTATTTTTTCTTGCTGCTTCAGATTTTAATTTTCTTTTTAATCCTGGTTTAACATAGAATTCTCTTTTACGAGCTTCAGCAAGGGTACCTGTTCTAGATACTTGTCTTTTAAAACGACGTAAAGCGTCATCTAAAGATTCGTTTTCTCTTACTACAGTTTTTGCCATGATGATTCCCCCCTTTGACTCTTAATTTACAAAAGTATTATATAGAGAATCTTTCCTAATTGCAAGAAAATATTGTTATTTTTACGCATAAATATTAATTTTTTGCGTATAATATACTTTTTTGCCCTATTTATGCAAAAAATCACACGAATTTGGTAGTTTCATAAGCTTCTTTTCAATATAGCTACAAGATGGAATTATTTTCATAGAATTGTCTTTTACATAGTCCATCAAAGCATCAAAAAGCTTTCCTGCCATTCCTTGACCTTGATATTTTTCATGAACAACTGTTGAAATAACATCAATCACATTTTCTTCTTTTTTAACATATTTAATATAACCGACTTCTTCATCTTGATCTTTTAAAACAATAAGACCTTCTTTATATTCTATTTTCATCTATATACTCCTTTTTTATTTATAATAAAGCAGAAATGATTCCACAAATAATAGCCGCAATTATTGGATAAAAAACAAGTGTAATCAACCATTTTTTAAGATGAACTTTCAAAGGAATATAAGGCATCAAATCTTCTGTTTGAGGAATGATCCAAGCCTTGGTATGTCCTACCCATAAAGTATCTACAACAATACGATCAAAAACACCCATAATAAGTAAAATACCTAAAAATTGCATAAAAGCAGGTAAAAATTCTCTTGCTCCATTAATTACATAAACACAAATAATAGAATAGCCAAAATAAAAAAGTAAACCCCATGTTTTAAAACGTTTTCCACCTGTTTTAATCTTTTCTTCTGTAATTAATCCTAAAGAAATAACTCTTTCTTGTACTTCTTTATCATATAAATAAACCATATTTACTGGTCCATCTTTGATTCCCCAAGCACAACTCAAATAAAGACACAAACTTAAAATCAGACCTTCAATGATAACATTCATACTCTCCCTCCTTTAAAATAAATCTAACATATTATCTAAATAAATTGCTTCTCTTACATGTATTTGATATTCCGGTTTGACCATATAATAAAGTAAAAATTCTAACACTAAAGCACTTCCTAAACTTCTTCCCTCAATTTTAAATTGCGAAAAGCCTTTTGGCAGATAATTATTTTGAATATCTTCAACACTAATAAAACTAGGATTTTGCATTGCTTTTGAAAAGCGATATCCTTCTTTAGAACCTGGAGCCTTACATATATGATCTAAACAATCTTCTCCTAGATTTTGACGGCTAACTGTTTCATAACATTTCTTTCGTTCAAGACATCCTATAAAACAGCATTCATTACATAAAAATTCAATTTTATCTTTTTGTTTTTGTGAAAGATTTTCTAATTGTTGAACTTTATTTAAACGAAAATCTGGAACAACATATAAAAAGTCATCCCTCTTTAATTCATCAATTAATTCTTCAAATTTTGTAAGAACTTTCGTTGTTGAAGAAACAAAATAAAAACGTGGATATTTCTTTTTTAAATATTCCATCAATAAATCAGAATGAATAATAATTCCACTTTGAATCTCACTCTTTTCAAATAAAGCACAAAGGTCATTACATCTTTTATCTTGAAGATGTTTTTCTTGGAGTAAAGAATTGCTGAAAGTAAGTCGCGAGGAAATATGATATTGATTCATAAGAGAAAGAACTTCATAAGGGTTTTGATTTCCTTCACCAAGACGTCCTCCACCCCATAAACAATCTTCAGGACTTCCATAAATAGAACCTATTTCACACCAATCATAAAAGTATTCTCGATGATGATAAAATAAAGGTAAAAAGACTTTATACAATTCATAAAACTCAAATAATCCCGGTAAATGAAAATAAGCTTTTTCCTTTTTTAACATTTTCCTTTTTCTCCTTTCACTCTTTGATATGATCTAAATTTTTCCAACCATAACGTATAATAGAAATAATCATCGACAATTCACTCACAACTTCATCTAAAATACCTGCCCAAGAGCCAACAATAAGATCATAAACAATCCAAAGTGGAGAATTAATCAACATCCCTGCAAGACGTATTTTGTGTGCATTGTTACTATATCCAGCAATCGTTGCAGCAATATTAGCCATCACTGGTAACATAGAAATCCACCCTGACCACGTAAAAGCCATTCCTACTAATTGTAGAGTACAAATAAGCATACACATTTTTTTACTCTTTAATTTTTCATTTTGACTACCTAGGCAAAATGAACGAATTGTATTTAAGATATAGCTGATTCCACCGGTAATAGCGCCCAGTAATAAAAGATGAAATGTATAGCATAAATAAGACACAAATTGCACTCGAAAAAGATTTTTATTACTTTTGCATTGAAAAGAAATAAAGAATAAAAAAGTGCCTATTAACCCTATTATTTGTATAACAAAATCACTTTTCATTAAAAATCTCCATTAATAATCAAAAATTATGACTGTTCCATTTTCTAAAGAAAACTTTGCTGCTTGCCATAAAATAGAAAAAGCAAATTTAGCTAGTGATTCCGTATTATAATCATCTCCATAACCTTCGCTCTTTTGCCAAGATATAATCGTTTCTTCATCTTCATTCCATTCAAAACGATTATATCTTTCTAATTCAGCTAAAAGTAAAGAACTTGTTGCTAGTGTGCATTTTTCATCATTAGGTAATACATAATTAAACATGATGTTACGTTTAATTGGTATCCACCAACCACTTCCATCAAATAATGAAACTTGAAAGTCTTTTGTTTCTATAAATTCTTTAACAATAGGATGTTCATAAATATTGATATTTCTTTCAATAGTTTTTGGTACTTCTTGATTTGTATATTTTGCTGAAATATATAATAGTAAAGCATTTAAAGCATCCCAATCTGGCTTATTTGTATAATAAGGTGTCGTTTGGTAATCTTCATGCCATAAAACATCATCCATTTTTAATCCATAAATGATGTTATCTTTCCAATTTGTAGTAATATCCAATACTTCTTCAACAGATAAATCTTCTTCCTCTTGATTGGAACGAATTGTTTGAAACTTTAAACCATGACTTTCAGCATATTGTTGTGCTTTTGTTTTTCAATGATGTGTATAATAACGTGTTAAAGTTCCTGAATAAACATCTAATCCCATAACAATCTCCTTTAATTCTTATTTAAAAATTTATGAGCCCCTTTTAAAAACAATTCATATCTTTTTTGTGTTACCTCATTATCTTCTTCATTCCAAACTTCAAAGATATATTCTTTATTATTTTGAATTATAGAACATAATTGTTTTGCCGTATAATGTTCATCATTTAAGTTATATAATTTTATAATTCTTTTATCTAAAGTTTTATTATAAACATCTTTACTAGTATATCCTTGTATATGAGTTAATGGATCTATACATTGTTCATGATACTTTTTACAAGGTTTACAAATATCATCTCCATCAATTGTTAGTTTTAAATCAATAGATGGGTTATCAATAATTTCATTAGCAACCTTATAAAAATCATGTCCCATTTTTTCATCAGGAACAAATTTTTCTATTCCTGATCCATATAACTTAATAATATCAATAAAATGATGTGGTTTAATTAAAATCGTATTCATCAATTAATTTTCCTTTCTAAAATTCACCCTCTTTATATGCTCTTGCAATAACATAAGAAGGTTCATAAAATGCCCCATTTGTATAGTTATCAATTATTTTACAAATATCATCATTATAAACGCGTATAATACCCGATACATAATCTTCCTCTGATAAAGCTGTATCTACAATAAGACGCATATATACCTTTCCCATATCGGTAGGTGTCGGTATAATTGTACATAATTCTTTATCAACATCTTTTATATTAAATGTTCCTTTTTCTAAATGATATTCATTGATCCAATCATCAACGACTTTATCAGGATTTTCACAATGCAACACACTTGCAAGACTGATAAGATGATAAAGATTTTCATAACCAAGAGTATTAACAACATATTTATTTCTTTGGTGTATTTTACGTGCAACACGTTCAATCATTGAACACATAAAGAAAAGATCATTTTGTTGAATTTCTTCGTCTTCAAAGTATTTATTAATCATAATGAATAACTCCTTTTAAAATGAAGTTGTTTTAAAGCTTTCTCGCTACAAAATACAATTTGATGAGTAGGATATTTGAATTTAACCAATTCCCAAAAAGCAGTTCTTGAAATTTCTCCACGTGTAAAATCATCAACATAATTCCAAATAGTATCATCAGCCATTGGACCTTCTACCATGTCATAATCATGTTTAGTACCTTGTCTACAAGTCACAACAAAATCAAGCCATGCATCCGTCATTTCACCAAATACAAGTGTGTTTAATGATTTGTTTTCTAAATAATCATAGACATTAACAACATGTCCATGTTGTTTAACTAATGCCCAACGTTTTGCTTGTTTTTCTAAATTTGTACAATAAAAACCATAACCAAAATCTTTATAATGACCATCAGTAATAATTTTAGGTTGCTCTATAATTGTTTTATCACCTTGAAATAACTCTATTTAAATCATCCTTTCATTAATTCTTTTAACACTTTTCTAACATTATGAGCAGCATCTTCTTGTATTTCGATAATTCTTGCTCCTCTAGCTTTCGCAACTTCTCTTAAATCAACAGATATTCCTGTATGAAATGAACATCCTACTACCAAAAAGATATCTCCTGGTTGTAATTTATAAACCATTTCATAAGCCTTTTGATAATTTGGTGCTGGATCACCATAAAGTACCGGTTTATTATATAAAGAATATGCAATATCCATTTCATCATCTTCTGGTAAACCACCATGTAATTCTAAAGCATCACTTCCAGCTAGTTTATGCAATCCATCAATATTCATCGTAATAATTGGTACATGATACTTGGCTAAAGCAATATGCGCATCATTGGGTTGAGCACCATTCATATTGGCTTTAAGTTGTTTAATAACTTCATTATATTCTTCATGATGTGTATTGGCATAACTTCTAAATAGTTTTTCCCTTACATCTGGTCTTTCCATAAATGTTGGAATATTACTTTGTTTTGATATTCCTGCTCCTGTAAAAGCTAATATTTTCATATAAATCAACTCCTTTAACTAATCAAAATTATATCACATATTTCTATTGGTTATCTATTTTGATTTAACATATTAAAGAATTATCTTCATACACTAAATAATTCTATATATAAATCTAAATGTATTTTTTAAAGAATAACATTTATTTTCGAAAGTGATATTAAAACTTATTATAACGCATTAAAAAGTTGATTAAATCGCAATATTTTTACATATTATATGGTATAATTTTTTAAAGATAGAAATAATAAAGCACTTCGATGTAATGAATTTATTTTTTGAAAAAAGGAGGTTTTTGCAATGGAAGAAAAAAGAATAAAAGCACAATTTTCAGTAACAAGTATTTCTGATGATGTACCACAACTTATTTTAAACGAAGATGCTTTAATGATTAAAAATGAATCTAATGTAGACATTACCGTTCCGTTTAGTAGTATTAATAATATTAAAATTTTACCTGTTAATAGAATCTACAATCCATCTATAGGTCTTTTAAAAGATGGTTTTAAAGGTTTTATGTCACATCGTAATTCTGGAAAATTTAGTATTTATTTTAACTATTTTGTAGATTTAAGCCTCTATACAAATAAAGGTAATTATTTTTTTGAAAGTTTAGACATCGAAGAAAATACATCTAAATTTATTTTAAAATTAAATGATATTTTTAAAATAGAAGATGATGTAAACTTAATCACTTTATTCCAAACAAAATCAACTAATGAAATAAAAGGTTACATGGATAAACATTACAAAGATTGGGCAAAAACTTATAATTTAGAAAATCCACGTACTACATTAGATGATAGTATGGTAAGGTTGGCTAAAAATAAAATTAAAAAACATTAGGTCTTGAAATCAAAGTTTCTCATAATGGGAAACTTTTTTATTTATAGAAATTTATAAATTGTAAAACCTAACCCAAGATAAATGTTGGTAAGTATTTCTTGGAAAACTAATCAAAT
>NZ_JBKYAR010000029.1:0-32958 GCF_047023275.1 Faecalibacillus sp.
TACTAGGATTGATTATTTTATTTATTTTCTATCTTTGTTATTTTATGAAGATGTTTCAACAAAGAAAACAAGGAATACAAACAGATCATATGGGAAAAGGAAAACATGGTATCCAAAAGAAAATAGAAATACTCATGAAAACGGCGACTATTTTGACATTCATCGTAGAAATAATCAGTATTTATTTCAATACTACAGTATTTCCTTTGATCATTAGAATAATAGGAATGGTATTAGGAATATTAGGGGATATTATTTTTATCGTTTCTGTTTTAACGATGAAAGAAAGTTGGCGAGCAGGAGTAAGTTATGAAGAAAAAACAGATTTGATTACAGATGGTATTTACCAAATTAGTCGTAATCCAGCCTTTTTAGGTTTTGATTTTGTTTATGTAGGAATTGGCTTTATGTTTTTTAATACAGCTTTGGCTGTTATTTCATTTTTGGCTATTATCATGTTTCATCTTCAAATTAAATATGTGGAAGAACCATTTTTAAAACAAGAATTTAGAGATGACTATTTGCATTATTATCAAAAGGTTAATCGTTATTTAGGAAAAAAGACAAGTTTGTAAGGACTTGTCTTTTAAATATCTTCTTCAATAAAATGTTCATATTGATTCCAATACTTTTGATAAATACGCTTCTTTCCATCAAGGTTGATTTGATACATTCTAAAAATAACAGGAATATTTTTAGGCATGACTACTTCTTTATATGAATAACAGTAATGCATACCTATTTTTTTCATAACATTGCCACTATGAATATTTTTTATATCATGAGTAGCTGTAATGTAACAAATTCCATCTTTTTTTGCTTGTTTTATTACAGCTTCAGCTGCTTCACTGACAATGCCTTGATGCCAATATTCTTTTTTTAGACCATAGCCCAATTCATTAGCATCAGGTATTTCTACATTGACATAACCAATTGGAAGATTGTTTTCTTTTAAACAAATAGCATAAGCATATCCTTGTTCTTTTTGATAAATAGGAACATATCTTTCTTGATAGAAGATTTTGGCTTCATCTAGATTCTTTAAAGGAAACCAAGGAAGAAACTGATTGACTTCTTTATCAGAAAGAATTTCATAAAGAGCTTTTAAATCATTGTCATTAAATTTTCTTAAGATCAATCTTTGTGTTTTTAAGGTTGGGGTATTCATAGTGTTGCCTCTTTACATTTTTGTTGAAGTTTTCTACCAATCGTCAACCACATTGTAATATAACAAGCGCCACCACCAATAAAGTTACTAATGGCTTCAGCAATAAAGACGCCATTGATTCCAATAAATTTTGGTAAAATAACAGTTAAAGGAGCAACAATGATGACTTTTCTAAAGATAGAAAAGAAGATAGCTTGTTTAGATTTACCTAAACCAACAGCAGCGGATTGACCGACCATTTGGAAAGTCATCATAAAGAATCCAAAGAAATAAAGATGTAAAGAAGTTACACCATGTGTTATTATTTTTTGATTATGCGTAAAGATTTGAATGAAAAATTCAGGGAATAGGGTAATTGCTAGCCAGATAACAAACATCATTATAAAAGAAACAATAGTAACAAATTTAATGCCTGATAAGACACGTTTATATTCTTTAGCCCCATAATTGTATCCTAAAACTGGTTGACAAGCATTAGCCATTCCTTGTCCAGGAAGTTGAGCAATTTCACGAATGGAGTTAATAATAGTCATGATGGCGATATAAAGATCTCCACCATAAGCTTGTAACGTAGAATTACAAACAATAGTTACAATCGAATTTGTAATACCCATCATAAAACCAGCAGTTCCTAGTGAAAAAATACGTTTAACGTAATAAAAATTAAGTTTAAAATATTTCTTTTTAAGTTTTAAAATAGTTTTTTTACCTGTTAAAAATTGTAAAGTCCATAAAGCAGAGACACCTTGAGAAATAATTGTAGCAATAGCTGCACCTTTTACATTCATATGTAAAACAAAGATAAATAAAGGATCTAATACAATATTTAAAACAGCGCCAATAAGAACAGTCATCATCCCTACTTTCGCAAATCCTTGACTATTAATAAAACTATTCATTCCTAGACTGACTAAAACAAAAATCGTTCCAATTAAATATATTGATAAATAATCTAAAGCATAGCTAATTGTATGTTTACTAGCTCCAAAAGCCCATAAAATATCTTCTTTAAAAATAAAACCGATAACTGTTAAAATAATTCCAAAAATGACAAGCAACGCAAAAGAATTCCCCATGATTTCTTCAGCGTCATCATTTTTACCTTGACCTCTTGCAATCGAACAAAGTGGAGAACCACCCATTCCAAAGAGATTTGCGAAAGCCATGACAATGGAAATGATTGGTAAACAAATACCAAGTCCACCCATAGCAAGTGTAGCAACATGAGGAATACGTCCAATATAGATACGATCAATGACGTTGTATAAGACATTAATTAATTGAGCAATAATCATTGGTCCAGCAATCGACATAATATGTTTAGGAATACTTCCTACCGCAAAGTTATTTTGTGTTTCCATGTACATCCTCCTTTTCTAAAGAATCATTTATTTTTTTTAAGATATCAATTATTTCTTTTTGTTCTATCTTTGAAAGACTTTGTAAAAGAACTTGATTACTTTCTTGACAAATTTGTTTGACAAGTTGAGTTTTTTCTTTTCCTAAAGTTGTTAAATGAATTTGAATAGAACGTTTATCATGATTTTGATTTTTCTTTTCAATATAATGCATCTTTTCCATTTTATTTAATAAAGAAGTGGTTGTTGATTTATCAACAATGCATAATTTTCCTATTTCTTTAGGAGTAAGAGGTCCATATTCATCTAAACATTGTAAAATTTTACTTTGTCCAGGTAAAACATCAATTTGAATCGTTCTTTGATTGATCCATCTTTTTTGATGATTAAAACATTTAAGTAATTGAAAATGAAATTGATCTTCTAACATAAATACCTCCTATATAGTTTGAATTCAAACTATATTTTATACTTCTTTTTGAAGAAGTCAAGACATGATATAATAAATAAAACGGGGGAATATTTATGAAAAAATTATTAGCGGTTCTTTCAATTTTTTTAATTATGATGATTTTATTTACAGGAAGTTGTTATGCTAGAGCTGGAGGAGGTAGCTCAGGAGGCGGAGGTTCTTCAGGTGGTGGAGGATCTAGTTCACATAGTAGTCACTATTATGGAAGAAGACGTTCAAATCCTTTTGAATCAATAGTTTATACAGGAATTGTTTTTGGTGGAATGTATGGATTAAACGCATATCAAAGAAGACGTAAAGCAATCTTATTTCATCAAAGAACCAAAAAACAATTGGATGTTTTAGATGATGAAGATGATTTTTGGAATGAAGAAAGAATCAAAAAAGAAGTTAAACGTAATTATTTTATTATACAAGATGCATGGTCTAATAAAAATTTAGAAATATTAAAAGATTATTTAACGCCTCAATTGTTTGAAGCTTGGCAAACAAAAATAAATTGGTATGAGTTTCAAGGAAAGAGAAATGAACTTACTAATATTAAGTTAATAAAACAACATGTTGTTAATGTTTATGATAGTGAAAATGATGATGAAGATTATTTTTGGGTCTATATTGAAGGAATGATGGATGATCTTACAATTGATGATCAAAATCAAGTGATTGAAAGTTATGATGGTGTTTTTGTGGAATATTGGAAGTTTAAAAGATCAAAAGATCGTATTTTATTAGATGAGATTAGACAACAAGATGAATATGAAAACTAAAGAAAATAGAAATGTATAGCAATGATGAAATTATGAAACAACTTAATCAAAAAGATGATACTTGTCATGATGAAAGTGAAAAAGAATGTTATGCATTTTGTTTAAATATTTAGAAGAAAATAAAGAAAAATTTATGAAAGAAAATTAATAAAGATGAAAGATTATATTGTTAGAAAAGCAAATGAAACAGATTTAGAAGCTATTTCAACTATTTATGAAAAAATTCATGATTTGGAAGAAAAAGGAAAACAAACAATTGGTTGGATAAGAAATATCTATCCAACCAATCAAACGGCCAGAGAGGCTATCAAAAGAAAAGATATGTTTGTTTTGGAAAAAAAGGGTAAAGTCATTGCTTCAGCAATTATCAATCAACAACAAGTCGATGTTTATAAAAAGGGTAAGTGGCATTATCAAGTTCAAGATAAACATGTATGTGTTTTGCATACATTAGTGATTTCACCTGATATTTCAGGAAAAGGTTATGGTAAAATATTTGTCAAGTTTTATGAAGATTATGCAAGAAAAATGGGATGGGACGAATTGAGAATGGATACGAATGAAAGAAATCAAATTGCTCGTTCTTTGTATAAAAAACTAGGCTATCAAGAAATTGGAATTGTCCCAACAGTATTTAATGGGATACCAAATATAAATTTAGTGTTATTAGAAAAGCATTTAAATAAATAATTGAGATTTAAAAAGAAGTTGTTATAATAGATTCAATAAACAATTTGTTTATTTCCAAAATAATGTGAGGTGAAAAAATTATTATTGTATCAATTTGAAAGGAGACTATATAATGATAAAACAAATAATTGATATCCACTCACATTTTTTAACACCTGAATATTTAAAATTTTTAGAAAAACAAAATGCTTTATTAGAAGATGGATTTCCCTTGCCAAAGTATGATTATAAAAAACATCTAGATTTAATGAATAAATGTTCTATTGAATGGTCATTACTTTCTGTATCTTCACCACATCCTTATTTTAAAAATGACGTAGAAAATTCTATAAAGATGTGTCGACATCTTAATGAACAAATGGCACAACTAAAAAAAGATGATTCCAAACATTTTGGCTTTCAAGCTTGTTTACCATTACCTGATGTCGAAGCAGCTATGCAAGAGGCTATTTATGCTTTGGATGTTTTAGAAGCAGATGGTATTAATTTTCCAAGTAATAGTCGAGGACTTTATTTAGGTGATCCAAAATTAGAACCTTTAATGGAAGAATTAAATAAGCGACATGCTATTTGTAATATTCATCCTCATCGACCTGCTTCTTTAAGCGAAGAAGTATTTTCAGCAGGTCCTGTTCCTTTATTTGAATTTATCGTAGATACGACGAGAGCAGTTTTAAATTTAATAGGGAATGATGTTATTTTACGTTTTCCAAATATTACATGGATCATCCCGCATTGTGGTTCTTTTTTACCTAATATTTATGAACGCTTTATTGGAATGTCAAAAATTTTAATACCTCAAAAAATGATGAAAGAAGTAAATGTTGAAGAAAGTTTTAAAAGGTTTTATTTTGATATTGCGGGAAATCCTACACCCTTTCTTTTAAAATGGTTACTTACCATTACGACACCTGATCATATTATGTATGGAAGTGATTTTCCTTTTACACCTTCAAAACAAATTGAAACGAATTTAAATCAACTTCTTAAGATGTTAGAAGAAGATGATTTAAAACCATATAAAGAAATGATTTCATATAAAAATGCACAAGATTTATTTTTTAAAAGCGGCTCAAAATGAGTCGCTTTCTTTAAAATAGATCAACATTTGTTCAATTTCTTTTAAATTATCGTTTTTATTCTTTTCGATAATCCAAGTTTCTTGATGATAAGGGATTATGATTTTATTAACTTTAACAACTGCTTTTTTTACATAAGCTGTAGGAATTTGTACAAGCTGTTGACCTTTACGATTATAAAAAATTAATCCTGATTGCCAATAAGCAAGAATATACATTTTTTGAGTTCTTTTATAAGTTATAAAAATTAGAAAAAATAAAATTATTAAACAAATAATTACCATATCTAAGTGATTTACCATCAATTGGATGTACATACATAATAATAAAACAATAATTAAAATAGGAAGTACAAGTAAAAATGCATAAGCTTGATAATAACCAGATACAAGAAAATGAGGTTTATTAAAAGTATTTGCATCTTTTTGTATTTGTTTTGATGTTTTTTTAGTAATTATTTTTTCAGCTTGTTTTTCAATGGCTTTTGTAATCAATTCTTGAATTAAATGGTTTAACATATAAAATCACCTCACTGATAAAATAACATGAAAAATAAAAAAATAAAAGCAATGAAAGGGATTTCATTTGTTGGCGAGATATGTTATTGTTAGAAACGGAGGAAATTTTATGGATTATGAATTATTAGAAAAAGCGGCGATGACAAAGTATGAAATGTCAAAAAATGATCCGTTTCGTTTTTTTATGAGAAGTATTGTGGCAGGGCTTTATTTAGGGCTTGCAACGATTTTATCTTATACTTTAGCAGTTTTATTAATTGAGCATCATGTGATTGCATCTAAAATTGCATTTGCGGGAGCATTTGGAATAGGACTCGTTATTATTGTTTTACTTGGTTCAGAGTTATTTACAGGAAATTGTTTTACCACAATGTTTCCAGTTTATCATAAAAAACTTAGATTTTTAGATATTTTACCGATGTGGGGGATTTGTTATGTAGGTAACTTTGTTGGTATTGCTTTGATTTGTTTTTTATTTATTAAAAGTGGTGTTAATCATGAAGCAATGAATCAATATCTTGCAAATGTAGTTTCTAATAAGTTAAATTTTGATTATTTAGAACTTTTTATTAAAGGAATCTTATGTAATTTTATTGTTTGTGCAGCAGCATTTGTAGGAATGAAGCTTAAGGAAGAAACGGCTAAAACATTTATTATGATGATTATTGTTATGACTTTTGTTTTACCAGGATTTGAACATAGTATTGCCAATATGGGAACATTTTCAATGACATTTACAGCTCTTGGTACAGGAATTTCTTGGAGCGGTGTGTGGTTACATATGTTACTTTCAACTTTAGGAAATATTATAGGTGGAAGTATTTTACTTGGATTACCAATTTATTTAATGATTAGACCTAAAAAATCTAGCTAATTGCTAGATTTTTTTAATGTCTTGATAATTAATGAGTTCAATATTTTTTGTCATTTCTTTTGCTTTTTGGCTACATATAATATCTAATTCATGAGCGCGTCTTAAATTATAAGAAGATATTTGATAAAGTTTCCAATCAATCATCGCAGGATGACACATCAATTCATAATTTTCAACATCTTTATGTAAAATCGTATCAATCATTTCAAATGTAGCATCTTGGTTATAGAAAAGTTCTTCAAAATAAACAGGTTCAAAATCTTTTTGTAAGTATGTTTCTTGACGAATAGGTAAATCATATTCATGAGCTAACTTTAATGCAACATCAATATTACTATTAAGTAAATGAACATGATGATGAGAATCTAGATGGGTTGGTTTATGTCCCATGATTTTAATAAATTTTTCAATTTGAGCTTTCCATTCTTGATAAAGTTCTTCTTGAGATACGATAGCTTCTCTATTTGTATAAGTATCTCTTGATTTAAAATTTCCTTTTTCATCAACAAAACTTACATTTGTTAAAGGTTTTCCTACTGTAATATTCAAATGAACACCTAAGCCTAAATTTGGATAGTCTTTTGTCATTTCTAAATATTTTTCAATGTTTTCCATATTCATCATACAAGTAGTTGAAGTTAAAATACCATCTCTATGCGCTTTTAAAATACCTAAACAAACACCTTCAGATAAACCATAATCATCTGCGTTTACAATTAATCTTTTAATCATAGTAAACCTCCTAGTTATATTATAAAGAAAATAAGTGAACTATGATACAAAAAATGCTAAAATACATACAAAGAAAGTGAGATGAAAATATGAAAGAACTCATAGTGGCAACAACCAATCAAGGAAAAGTCAAAGAAATTCAAGCAATGTTAAAGGATTTAAATATTGAAGTCAAATCTTTAAAAGATGTTTATGATGATGTTCCAGATATTGTTGAAGATGGAAAAACATTTAAAGAAAATGCTTTGATTAAAGCAAAATATGTTGCTGATGATTTACATAAAATTGTTTTAGCAGATGATAGTGGCATTGAAATCGATGCTTTTGGAAAGCTTCCAGGAATCTATTCTGCTCGCTTTTTAGGAAAAGATACCCCTTATCCAATTATCAATCAAGCAATCATTGATGCAATTGAAGGTAAAGAAAGAACATGCCGCTTTGTGTGTGCTCTAGCTTTATGTATTCCAGATCAAGAACCTATCTTGATTCAAGAAACATTTGAAGGTGAAATTAATGATCATATTGCCGGGGTCAATGGTTTTGGCTATGATCCAATTTTCTATTTCCCACCTTGTCAAAAAACAAGTGCTGAGATGACTTTAGAAGAAAAAAATAAATACTCACATCGAGCTAAAGCACTCAAAAAATTATATACTATTTTAAAAGAATTATAGAAGGAGAAAAAAATGAATCATATTGTATTAGTACATCCAGCAATTCCTCAAAATACTGGAAATATCATGAGAACATGTGTTGCAACCAATACAGCACTACATATTATTAAACCAATGTCATTTGAATTAGATGATAAAAAAATGAAAAGAGCAGGACTTGATTATATTAAAGATCTAGATTTACATGTTTATGAATCTTATGAAGAATTCAAAGCTAAAAACCCAGGAGAATATCATTTCTTTACACGTTATTCAAAACTTTGTTATACGGATCAAGATTATAGTGATAGTTCTAAAGAACATTATTTATTCTTTGGACATGAACATGATGGAATTCCTAAAGAAATTTTAAAAGAAAATTTAGATCGTTGTGTACGTATTCCAATGTCAGATAAAGTAAGAAGTCTTAATTTATCTAACTGTGCAGCACTTACGATTTATGAAGTTTTAAGACAACAAGATTATCCAAACCTTTCTAAAGTAGAAGTTCAAAAAGGTGAAGAATTTTTATATGAGTTATAGTAAAAAAGATATACTGACAAGTATATCTTTCATGCTATTTATCATTTCTTTTTCTGTTGTTTTTGTTGTCTTTTTTAAACCACTGTATTATTTTGATATTCACCATTTAAATCTTGTTGAAAATACACATTATACGTACCAACAAATTAAAGAAAATTATCAAATCTTAATACATTATCAATCCATTTTTTATCAAGGAAAACTTGTTTTTAAAGATTTTATCATGTCAAAAGGTGGACGTATTCATTTTGAAGAAGTGAAACGTATTTTTGAAATGATCCAAATAGTATGTTTGCTTACTTTTTGTACAACTTCTTGTTTGGTTTATAGACAAATTAAACAAAAAGAGTATCGCTTTTTTAAATTAACTGCAATACTAACTATTGTCATTCCTTTGATTTTAGGTTTCTTTGCTTTTATTGATTTTGATCGTTTATTTGTGACGTTTCATCAATTGGTGTTTAGTAATGATTATTGGCTTTTTAATCCTCGTTTAGATCCAATTATTAATATTTTGCCTGAAAACTTTTTTATGCATTGTTTTATGTTGATTGTTTTTATTGTTTTACTCAGTGCATTTATTTGTTATAAAATTTATCAACATTATCAAAAAAAGATTTTAGCTATTGATAATCATGAATCGTATACTCTTTAATTTGATTATATTTTTTATAACGTAATGTTTTAGAAAACATATAAATAAGTAAAAGAAGATGAAAAAGACTGATACTCAAATAAATAAGATCATGCAATTGTAAGTATATATAATAAAAAAGGCTAATAATGAAGATATCGACAACATAACAATAAAAAGGTATTTGACTGGAAAAAAGTTTAGCTTTTTTAAGCATTTTTAAAAGTCTTTGACGATCAATTAATAAAATATCATTGACAGCAGCTAATTGATAGGCTGCTTCTGTAAAATAAGAATTGGTAATAACAATTGCTCGGTCTAAATGATAGTAAGAAATACCACCATATGCTTGTTGAATTGCACTAACACCAATATTTTTTTGATATCTTTTACATTGAAATCCATAAAAAACATGTTTCTTTTTTGCTAAAATATCAATGCCATAATCACCACTTGTTTGAGTGATTTTAACATTATGGTAACCGCTTTTAATAAGCAATTTTTGAATCAGTAACTCAAATTCAAAGCCAGAAAGTTGATCAATTTTATTTTCATTGATATGTAAACAAAAAATATTTTTATAAAATTGAAAAATCCAATGAATAAGTGTTTTAATAAACCAATAAGGATATAAAAGAAATATTTTATAAATAAAAGACATAAATTCACCTCTACGTGATTATAACATAAGGAGTATTCTATGAAAAAACTACTTTTTAAAATGATTATAATATTATTAGTTATTATTACTGGTTTTTGTGGGTACTATGGTTATTTAGGCTATCAAATTTACCAAGATAAAATCCAAGAACAATCTTTATCTGAAAGAGTCAATCAACTAAAGAGTAAAGAAGATTATGTAACTCTTGATCAAATTTCACCGATATATAAAGAAGCAGTATTAGAAAGCGAAGATCGACGTTTTTATCAACATGGTCCTGTAGATTATTATGGTTTAGCACGTGCGATGTTGACAAACCTTACAACCTTTTCTTTTAAAGAGGGTGGATCGACCATTACTCAACAGCTCTCAAAAAATCTATGTCTTTCTTTTGAAAAAGATCTTTCCCGTAAATTTGCGGAGGTCTTTATCGCTAGGGATTTAGAAAAAATGTATAGTAAAGATGAAATATTAGAGATGTATTTAAATATTACTTATTTAGGTGAAGGAAATTATGGGATTCAAGCAGCAAGTCAATATTATTATCATATTGACGCGATAGATTTAAATAAGCAACAAAGTGATATACTAGTTAAAACTTTAAAAAGACCAAGTGTTTATAATCCATCTAAAGTGAATTAAAAGACAGCAATTAAGCCAATGTCATTAAGTTAAGACTTTTTTAAGAGAATTTCTATATTTTATAAAATATGGGGGTTCTTTTTTTTATCTATTGACATGACTTTGATTTTGTGCGGCTTATAATGAATATTCTTTATATTCATTATAAGCCCTTTTTAGTAGGTGTATTTTTCAAAGGAGGATATTATCTATGTCAAATAAAAATACTAAAATTGCCTACTATTCCCCAAAGTGGATTTCTCGTCGCTTGGATGATGTTATCGATTCTACTGTAGAGTCTATTGGATGTTTTTGTGTTGATCCGGTTTCTAATTTTACCAGAAGCCGTATTCTTACTCCCAAGACACTTATTAAATTTATTTTAGGTTTGCAGGCTCACTCTTTGCCAAGTGAAGTTTCTGATTATTTTACTTCTTCAGATACTGATATCCCATCAGTATCTGCTGTTTCACAACGCCGTGACCTGTTGTACCCTGAAATTTTTAAATCTATCAACAGAAGATTTCTTTCTTCCATTGATAATCTGTCCACATTGAATGGTTACTATATTCTTGCACAGGATGGTTCCGATATCAATCTGCCCTTTTTACAGGATGATACTCAAATCTCTTATGGTCAGGATTCTATTGTTTGTCAATATCATCTGAATGCCTTGTATGACTGTATCAATCATGTATTTTGGGAATCAAGAATTGATCTGCCAACCAAAAAAAGTGAAGTAAGCGCACTGATTGATTTTATCAATCACCGTAATTATCCTGAAAATTCAATTATTACAGCTGATAGAAACTATGAAAGTTACAATCTCATGGCTCATTGTATTGAAAGTAATCAAAAATTTGTATTCAGAGTTAAGGATATCGATACGAAAAAAGGAATTTTGACATCTCTATCCCTACCCGATGAAATATTTGATATTACTGTTACTCGTACGCTTACAAATGTACAAACAAATGAAGTCAAGAAAAATGAAAACAATCAATTTGTATTTGTTCCTTCAACTTCTGTTTTTGATTATCTCGATGCCTGTAATCGTTTCTATGATCTTAGTTTTAGAATCATAAGATTTAAAATAGCTGGTGATAAATATGAAACATTGGTTACCAATCTTGATGAAAATGAATTCAAATTAAGTGATTTCAAAGATCTTTACCATCTTAGATGGAATGAAGAAACGGCATTCTATTATCTCAAATACGCAGTTGGCATGCTTTATTTCCATTGTAAAAAAAGGCAGCATATACAGCAGGAAATATACGCATCAATTTTATTTTATAACTATGCAAATTTGATCATTCAAAATATAAAAAAGAAGATGGAGATTAAAAAGACAAAGTACATATACAACATCAATGTAAGATCAGCATTGACCAACATAAGAAACTATTTTCGTAATCAAATAAAAGAATCCATCCTGATCAGAAACATAAAAAAATATCTGACCCCATCAAGGCCAGATAGAAACGTTCAACGTTCTATAAAACGACAATCACCAAGAGCGTTAAATAATAGAACAAGTTGACAGAGTTATTCTAACATAATTTTTTCTAGATATCACAAATTTTTTTGAGCCTAGACACTGGTTCTTTTAAAGTGCGTCAAAAATAAGATAATAAACCAAATTATTTAGGATAAAACAAAAAGAACAGAACATAGAAATATGTCTGTCCTTAACTTAACATAAATAGAACTGTCTTTTGTACAATGCCACCTTAACTTAATGACATTGGCAATTAAGCTGCCTTTTTTTCTAAACATTTTTCACAGATACCTGACATATTGATATCAATAACATCAATATGATGCTTGTATGCTTTTTCAAATTGTTTAATAATTTTCTCATCATTATTATCAAGATCATAGATTGTTTGGCAACAGTTACACATAAAGTGCATATGTGGTTGAATATTGCCATCATAGTGAACCATGGTATCTCCTAAATCGAGTTTCTTGATTTGTTTTGTTTCAACAAGTTGATTTAAATTACGATATACTGTTCCTAAGCTTAAATGGGGATAATCTACTTTTAAGTCCTGATAAATCATTTCTGCAGTAGGGTGATCATATCTATGTTTTAAATTGTTGAAAATGAGTTCTCTTTGTTTAGTGTATCTAATCTTAATTTCTTTCATAAGTGTCTCCTAATAGTAATGGTTACTATTATTATAAATAAATACCATACATCTGTCAAATCAATCCAAATTGAAGAAATAGTAAACAAAGAATAAAAGAAAGAATTCCATGATAGAGACGAGAAAGAAAATATTTTTTAAAAGAATAGGGAATAGCTTCTAAAAGATTATCAGCTTGCATCATGACGGAAAAACCACTAAAAGAGAGAAAGAAACATACAAAAGGAAGCATTTTTTTGGACTGATGAATGATTTTTAAAGAGCCACTACTAAATTCTAAAATTCCTTTAAGATAATCAAAAGAAAATTGAGGAAAAACATCTTGTAAAAAAGAAACAAAAAATTGGAAAATCAACATATATCCTAAAATAAAGAGGAAAGCATAGACACTGGAAAGAACACTTTTTTTAAAGGCTTTGACAAAAGAAAGATGTGGTTGTTTTAAAGTTTGTCGTACTTGTTTAAAGGTAAGTTTTTTTTGAGGATGGTGATAAAATAAGGCAAGTATGAGACTTGGTAGAAGGTGACAAATAAAAATCAAAAGAGAATAGGGTGTGTTTAAGGAAACAAAAATAAAAGAGATGGAACTAAAAGAAGCAATGGATAAAAGATGTTGAAGTTCATCAAGGTCAATATAATTTAATTCATAAGCTTCTTTAATGATTTTTACATTGGTTGGATAGCCACAAAAAAAGGAAACAAAATAAAGAGAGGACATCATTGGGGTCAATGAAAATAAATTATAAAAAGGAATTTGTAAAAAATAAGCAAGGATATCTAAAATACCTAGATTTAAACAAAGTGAAACAAGAATCATAAACGGAAGTAAAGAGGGTAGAAGATTTTTAAAGACAATGGTAATGACATCATGGCTGACATCAACAATTGTTGACATATGAAAAAAAGAAAAAAGTGTTAAAAATGTGACAAAGAGTAAAGTAAAATAGTCATTATATCTTTTCATAGTGTCTCCTAATTGGTAGAATACTTAAAGAGGTGAAAGAATGAAAGCAATTTTAGTATTAACATCAACAAATCCTTTTTTTGAAGAAGAATTAAAATCTTTATGTGAGGCGTGTCATATTGAAGTGGTAGATGTGGTGATTCAAAAATTAGAAAAAATAAATCCAGCAACGTATATTGGTAAAGGTAAAATTGAAGAAATTAAATTAAAACTTCAAGATGAAATGGTTATCTTTGATGATGAATTGACACCATTACAGGTTAAAAACATAACGGATTTACTTGAAACAGAAGTTACAGATCGAACAGATTTGATTTTACGTATTTTTGATGAGCGTGCTAAAACAAAAGAAGCTAAATTGCAAGTAGAAATTGCTCGTGATCAGTATTTATTACCACGTCTTGTGGGAATGCAAGAACATATGTCTCATCAACAAGGAGGTTCTGGTTTTAGGGGTTCAGGTGAAAAACAAATTGAACTTGATCGAAGAATCATTGCAAGAAAGCTTGCCCGTTCTCGAAAAGAACTTGCTGAAATCGTCAAACAAAGACAAGTACAAAGACAAAGAAGAAAGAATAATCAAGTTCCTGTTATTGCTTTAGTAGGCTATACTAATAGTGGCAAATCGACCTTATTGAATACTTTATGCCAGGATAAACAAAAGAAAGTCTTTGAAAAAGATATGTTATTTGCGACTCTAGAAACATCCACAAGACATATTAAAATGAAAAATCATGATTGTTTGCTTACGGATACGGTTGGTTTTATTGAAAGATTACCACATCATTTAATTCAAGCTTTTCGCTCCACTTTAGAAGAAGTTAAAGAAGCAGATCTTTTATTACATGTTGTCGATACGAGTTTTGAAGACTATCAAATGCAAGTAGAAACAACCAATGAAGTTTTAAAATCATTAGGTGTTGAAAATACACCAATAATCTATGTTTATAATAAAATTGATTTAAATAAATATGCTTATATCCAACCACAATCACCTTATGTTTTTATTTCTGCAAAATATAAAAGAGGTCTTGATTTATTAGAAGATGAAATCTCACATCTTCTCTTTAAAGATTATGAAGTATTTGAACTCTCTATTCCTTATAGTCAAGGAGAAGATTTTAAATATTTACATCAACATTGTTATGTAAAAGAAATCTTAATTAACCATCTGACACATCTTTTGATTTAACTCCGTTATTCTCACTTTAAACCGAGGAGTATAATCTATCACTTCTTTAAAATATTATATACTTTTCTTAAAGAGGTGGATACTATGGCTAAAAATCAAAAACCAAAAAAGGATTCTTTAATTACTTTAACTAGAAAATATGCAAATAATCATGATGAATGTGTAAAATTCTTTTTTAAAATGAAATGGCCTGTTGGCTTTTACTGTGAAAAATGTGGATGTACACATTACTATTCCATTAAAAGAGGTGATGTCTTTCAATGTAAAGAATGTGGTCATCAACATTACTTACTTTCTAATACTATATTTCAAGATAATAAGCTAGATCTTTATAAATTGATTTTAGGAATGTATCTCTTTTTTACGGCAAATAAAGGTTTGTCTGCGATTGAATTAGCTAATGAATTAGAAATAAATTATAAAACAGCGCTATTACTTTGTAGAAAATGTAGGATTCTTATGTCCCAAAGTAACAGTGAAAAAATTCTGGACAGCTTTTTTTATGAAGCAGACGTTGCTTATATAGGCTCAAAAAGTAAAGAAGAACACAAACAAGGAGTTGCTACTGAACAGCAACCCTTTTTAGTAATGTTATCAACAGATAAAGAAAATAAATATCCAAAATTTTTAAAATTAATGCCAGTAGCTGTAGATAGTACAAATAATATTGTTAGATTCATCTCAAAAAAAGCAATACTTTCAAAAGAAAGAATACTAAACACTGATGGAAAAACAACTTTTTTAGGATTAACTGATAAAATAACATTAAAATCAGAAAAAATACTCTATGATGAAGAAAATCATAGATTGTATTGGCTTAATGTATTAATTGGTGATATAAAGAATAATATTACTGGTATATATCATGGAGTAACTAAACGTGACTTACCTTTGTTTTTGAATGAACAAGAATGGCGTTTCAACCATAGATATACTGGAAAGAACTTCATGAACAAAATACAGAAATATGTTTTGAAATCACATCCATGTCCTAAAAAAGCAATTATTACTGTACTCAATTTATCCGAACCATACTATGCACATGTGTCAGATGGTTAATTAAGAAAGAAATTGAATATTTAGAAAAGAATATTTATTTGAAAATAGAAGCAAGAAGACAAGAAATAAAGAACTATTTACATTATTGTTTAAAACATTAAAAAAATAAGCCAAAATGGCTTATTTTTGATATATACGATTAAATTGGAATTTATCTTCTGAAGTTAAACGAATACCTAGACGTTTTAAAGTGTCAATATCAGTTTCAGATAAGATAACAGATGAATGTGCTTCACAGTATTGTAATTGTTCAATACAAGATAAAGCTTTTTTAGCGTTTTCATTATTATTTGCAGAAATAGATAATGAAAGTAAAACTTCATCTGTATGTAAACGAGGATTCTTATTCTTTAAGATTCCTTTTTTTAGTTTAGATACAGGTTCAATAACTTCAGGTTCAATAAGTAAAATATCATCATCAATATTGGCAAGATATTTCAAAGCGTTTAATAAACAGGCTGAAGCACTTCCAAGTAAAGATGTTGTTTTACCAGTAATAATATGTCCATCATTAAGTTCAATCGCAAATCCTGGTTCATTGGTTTGTTCTTCGATTTCTAATGCAGGATTGACACATTTACGATCTGTAGCTTTTAAATCTAAAGAAAGCATGATGGCTTCGATTTTAGAAATAGCTGATTTATCAACAAGACCACGTTTAAAATCAAGTTTTGTTTGATAATAACGACGAATAATTTCTTGTTTACTTGCTTCTTTACATGCTTCATCATCAACAATTGCATTTCCAGCCATATTGACACCCATATCAGTAGGTGATTTATAAGGACAAGTTGACATGATTTTTTTGAATGTTGATTCTAAAACCGGAAAGATTTCAACATCTCTATTATAGTTGACAGTTGTTTCGTTATAAGCTTCTAAATGGAATGGGTCAATCATATTGACGTCATTTAAATCTGCAGTTGCTGCTTCATAAGCTAAATTGACTGGATGTTTTAAAGGAATATTCCAAATAGGGAATGTTTCAAACTTCGCATATCCTGCTTTAATACCATGAGTATATTCATGATAAAGTTGTGATAAACAAGTCGCCATTTTTCCACTTCCTGGACCAGGTGCTGTTACGACAACAAGTGGTTTTGTTGTTTCAATGTAATCATTGATACCGAATCCTTCTTCTGATACGATTTTTTCAATGTCATTTGGATATCCAGCAATTGGATAGTGTCTAAAGACTTTGATTCCTAAGTTTTCTAATTTCTTTTGAAAAGCAATAGCATGTACTTGATTTTCAAAACGTGTAATTGTAACACTTCCAACATAGAGACCAATATTTTGGAAAGCGTCAATCAGTCTTAAAACTTCTAGATCATAAGTGATTCCTAAGTCTCCACGCATTTTATTGTTTTCAATGTCATTGGCATTAATGACAATAATAATTTCTGCATCTTGTTTAAGTTCTAATAACATTTTTAATTTACTATCAGGTTCAAATCCTGGTAAAACACGAGATGCATGGTGGTCATCAAATAATTTACCACCAAATTCTAAGTAAAGCTTATTATCAAATTGTTTGATACGTTCTTTAATATGTTTTGATTGTAATTCAATATATTTTTCGTTACTAAATCCAATTTTTCTCATTTTTCATTTTCTCCCTGTTCCTTATTATATATAATTTGTCTTATTTTTAAACAAAATAATAATTATTTATCAATATTGAAGAAATATCAATATTTTGATAAAATAATGGTTATTAAAAGGGGGATTATTATGAATCTTAAAAATAGACATTTTTTAACATTAAAAGATTATTCAAAAGAAGAAATTAGATATTTATTAGACTTAGCTCACCAATTAAAAGCTGATAAAAAAGCTGGAAAAATAGGACAACATTTATTAGGGAAAAATGTATGTTTGATTTTTGAAAAAACATCAACAAGAACACGTTGTTCATTTGAAGTGGCTGCTTTAGATGAAGGTGGACATGCTACATTTTTAAGTAACTCACAAATGGGGAAAAAAGAATCTATTGAAGATACAGCAAAAGTATTAGGAAGAATGTATGATGGTATTGAATTTAGAGGATTTAAACAAGAAACAGTAGAAGCTCTTGCTAAGTATTCAGGAGTACCAGTTTGGAATGGTTTAACTGATGTTGATCATCCAACACAAACACTTGCTGATTTTCTTACAATTGAAGAGCATTTAGATAAACCATTAGAAGATATTAAATTTGTCTTTACAGGAGATATTCGAAATAATGTATGTTATGGTTTAATGTATGGTGCTGTCAAAATGGGAATGCATTTTGTTTGCCTTGGCCCAAAATCATTACATATTGATCCAGAAGTGCTTGCTTATTGTAAGGAAGAAGCTAAAAAATCTGGTGGAACAATTGAAGTGACAGATAATGTAGATGAAGCAGTAAAAGATGCAGATGTTATCTATACAGATATTTGGGTAAGTATGGGAGAAGATGAAAGTTTATATAAACCAAGAGTAGAAATGTTATCACCATATAAAGTTACTCAAGAAATGATGAGTAAAACAGGTAAAGATTCAACATTATTTATGCATTGTTTACCATCATTCCATGATTTTGAAACAACAGTTGCTAAAACAAAACATGACGAAGGAATCGATATTCGTGAAGTTGAAGATGAAGTCTTTAGATCAAAGAATTCTGTTGTTTTTGATGAAGCTGAAAACAGAATGCATACAATTAAAGCAGTTATGGTAGCGACAATTGGAAGAGATGCGTAAGCATCTTTTTAAAATTAACTCTTTTTTAAGCAAATTTTTTAATTTTGTGCTATGATAATTTTAGGTGATCATCATGAAAGGTAAGACATATGTACTCTCTGACATTCATGGTAATTTTGACATATTTAAAAGAATGTTAGATAAAATACAATTTAATAACCAAGATCAACTTTATATACTTGGAGATATTTGTGATCGTGGACCTTGTAGTTTGGATATCTATTTTTATATTCAAAAATTTGATAATATTACTTTACTTAAAGGAAACCATGAATATATGATGCAAGAGGCTTTAAAAGAAGCCATTGATCATAATGATTTTGACTTTCCAAGTTGCGAATTTAAACTTTGGTCACAAAATGGTGGAGAAAAAACGATTGAAAATATTCGTCAATATCTACGTAAAAAGAAATTGTATCACTGTGATTACACCATTGTAAGAAATATCTTTTTAAGAAATCTCTATAATTATCTTAAAAACTTACCTTTGTATATAGAATTAAACGTCAATAATAAAGATTATATTTTAGTTCATGCTGGAATTGATCCTGAAAGAACTCTTGATGACCAAGAAGAAGATACACTTTTATGGATTCGTGATTATTTCTTTTTGAGTGAATGTGATTTAAATAAAACGTATATTTTTGGTCATACACCGCTTTGTTTTATTAATCGTGATCAAAGTTTTAATGTCTGGTATGATGATGAATTTCATAATAAGATTGGAATTGATGGGGGACTTGCTTTAGGAGAAAGAGGTCAACTTAATTGTATATGTCTAGATGATGGACAAGTATTTGACCTTAAAATGAGTGAGGTAAACGATGCGTAGTGCTTTTTATGCTTTAATTAATTTTATTAATACATCAAAAGTAGATGATGTTTATTCTAATGCAGCAAAGATGATTTTAGAAAATATTAATAAAATACCTGAATATAATATTACAGATGTGGCAGAAATGTGCTTTGTTTCTACGGCTACTATTTCAAGATTATGTCGAAAATTAAATTATGAAAGTTTTAGTGACTTTAAAATGGATGTCACAATGAATTTACGTTATTTTAATCATGATTCCATGCGTATGCAATTTGATCATCAATTACCTGTTTTTCCTATAAAAGGAAAAACAACTAAAGATTTATTTATTGATCATTTTGAAAATATTGTACAAAATTTAAGGTCAACTTATGAAATGATTGAATTTGAAGAACTAGAAAAACTGGTTGATCTTATTTATCAAAGTAATGAAATTTGTTTTGCGGGAAACTTTTTTACTCAGTCAGTTTCAATGCAATTACAAATTGAACTTTCATATTTAGGTAAAAAATGTACAGGAATGTATCCTTTACAAAGTCAAAAAGAAGTGGTTTGTGATTTAACAGAAAATGATTTGATTATTGTTTCTTCAATTGCAGGAGGTTATTGGCAAGATCATCCAGATATGTTAAGAGAGATTGCAAAAAGCAAAGCACATAAAATATGCATTACCCAAGTAGAAAATATCCTTTATCAAGATCAATTTGATATGATTATTCGAGTAGGAACAGATCATTTATCTTTGATTGGTAAGTTTTCTATTACATATATTTTTGAACTATTAGAAGCACTTTATCATATAAAATATGGACGAGTATAAAAAAAGGGCAAACGCCAATGTCATTAAGTTAAGACTTGATGACTATAGGAGGTTTACATAAAAAGGTAGACCTCTTTTTTATTTTTGATATTGACAACACAATAAATGTATGCGGCCTATTATCAATTTCTTTTATTGATAATAGGCCTATTGTTTATAGATATCGTCGGAGGTACTTATTATGGACAACTATAAACATTTAAAAAATATTTTATATCACATCATTGATGATATGAATAATTCACGTTCTCTTTTTTGTGAAAACCCTGATACTGATTTTATTCGTTCTCGTAAACTTGATTTCAAAACAACCATCTCTTCTATCCTTTGTATGGAAAATGGTTCTTTAAAAGATGAACTCTATAAATTTTTTGATTACTCTTTGACTACTCCTACTTCTTCTGCCTTTGTACAATCTCGAAGCAAAATTAAAATGGAAGCTTTTCTTCATATCTTCAATACCTTCAATACTGAAACATATGATGAAAAGCTCTTTAAAGGTTATCGCCTTTTAGCTGTCGATGGAAGTGAACTTCCTATCGATAATACTTTTCAAGACGGTGAAACAACTGTTAGAAACTGTAATAAATATGGCAAATCATATAGTGCTTTTCATTTAAATGCTTCCTATGATTTGTTGGAATGCACTTATGATGACCTTATCATACAAGGTCAGGTTAAAATGGATGAAAACGATGCCTTCTGTCAAATCGTTGATCGTTATCGAGGTAATAAAGCTATCTTTATCGCCGACAGAGGTTATGAATCCTATAATGGTTTTGAACATGTTGTAAAGTCCAATAATAAATATCTGATCAGGGTAAAAGATATTCATTCAAAAACAAGTATGGTCAGATCATTAGGACCATTTCCTGATGAAGAATTTGACTTAGATGTAAGCAGGGTCCTTACATTAAAAAATACAAAGATGGTAATGGCATGTCCTCATTACTACAAATGGTGTCCTAAAAATATGAGATTTGATTATATGTCCAAGGATAATCCATGGTATGAATTCAATTGCAGAATTGCAAGATTTAAAATCACTGAAAATACATATGAATGCATCATTACTAATCTGGACAGAGATGAATTTCCTATAGATGATATCAAAGAACTCTACAATAAACGTTGGGGGATTGAAACATCTTTCAGACAGGTGAAGTATGCCATTGGATTGAACGCACTTCATTCAAAGAAAAGAAAACTTGTCCAGCAAGAAATCTATGCTCGACTTACACTTTACAATTTAACACAAAGAATTGTTCAAAAAATAAAGATACCAAAGAAAAAAAGAAAATATACATATCAGGTAAACTTTACAAGAGTATGCCATTTGATAAGAAAATTTCTAAACAAAAAAGATGGAAAGAATCCATCTTTAGAGAATCTGATAGTTAAAGAGATCCTGCCAATCCGACCCGGTAGATCCCACGAGCGAAATGTCAAATCAAAAACATTTGTCCATTTTAACTACAGATTTGACTAGTCGAAAAGATTATATAACAATAATGCAATAAAAACGAGAATATTTTTAAAAAGTCATGAAAATGACACTTTTTTAGCTACAACAAAATAAAAATCAGAAGAATCTATCTGATTGATATTTCTTCTGATTGAATTTATGTCATATTAACTTAATGACATTGGGGCAAACGCCCTTTTTAAAATTGTTTTAAATATTCTTCATTTAAAGCAATAACTTTTTTCATCATTTCTTGACCACATGCACCAATTGTATTTCTTTTGTTGACACAAGTGTTGACATCAATTGCCTGATAAACATCTTCTTCAAAAACATCAGAGATATTTTTAAATTCTTCTAGAGAAAGTTCATCAAGATCTTTGTTTTGGCTAATTGCATATAGGACAAGTTGACCAATAATACCATGAGCATCTCTAAATGGTACACCTTTGTTGACAAGATAATCTGCTGCATCAGTTGCATTTGTAAAACCACCAGTAGCTGATTTTTTCATTTTATCTTTATTAAATGTTGTTGATTTTAACATATCACTTAATAATTGAAGGCATCCTTTAGTTGTATTTAAAGCATCAAAATACATTTCTTTATCTTCTTGCATATCTTTATTATAAGCAAGAGGAAGACCTTTCATAGTTGTTAAAAATCCCATAAGTGCGCCATAAACACGACCAGTTTTTCCTCTAATTAATTCGCAAATATCAGGGTTTTTCTTTTGTGGCATAATTGAAGAACCTGTTGAAAAAGTATCATCTAAATCAATAAATTGATATTCATTTGTATTCCAAATAATCATTTCTTCAGATAAACGAGACATATGCATCATCATTGTAGACATAGCACTTAAAAGCTCGATTAGATAATCACGATCAGAAACCCCATCAATACTATTTAAACAAGGTCCTTTAAAACCTAAAATTTCAGCACTGTATTCTCTATCTAAAGGATATGTTGTTCCAGCAAGAGCACCAGAACCTAATGGACAATAATCCATTCTTTCATAAATATCATGTAAACGAGATTGATCACGCTTAAACATTTCAAAATAAGCGCCCATATGATGAGCTAAAGTAATTGGTTGAGCTTTTTGTAGATGAGTAAAACCAGGCATGATCGTATCAACATGTTCTTTCATGATTTCATGAATGGTTTTTAATAAATCAACAAGCAAAGTATTCAACATTTCAATTTGATCTTTTGTGTAAAGTCTCATATCTAAAGCGACTTGGTCATTTCTACTTCTACCAGTATGTAATTTTTTACCGGTATCACCAATACGATCAATCAATGTTGATTCTACAAAGCTATGAATATCTTCAAAGCTTTCATCAATTTCTAATGTTCCATTTTCAACTTCATTTAAAATTTCTTTTAAAGTTTTTTCGATTAATTGACCTTCTTCTTGAGTCAAGATTTCTTGTTTTGTCAACATTTTTACATGACCAATACTTCCTTTGATATCTTGACTAGCAAAAGTCTTATCAAATTTAATAGAAGCATTAAAATCATAAACAAGCTGGTTTGTTGGTTTAGTAAATCTTCCACCCCATAAATTCATAAATTTCCTCCTTTAAATAAAAAGAGCAGTGGGCTCTTTTTATTTTTTGTTATTTAATTTCATTGCACGTACTTTAGTTGAAAGACCATATAAAGTAATAAATCCTTCAGCATCATGATGATCATATAAATCACCTGTTTTAAATGAAGCAATATCTTCATCATATAATGAATAAGGAGAAGTTGTACCTTCTTTAATAATATTTCCTTTATATAATCTAAAGTTTGTTGTACCTGTTACATATTCTTGAGTTTTATCAACGAAAGCAGTTAATGCTTCTCTAAGTGGTGAGAACCATTTAGCAGCGTAAACAAGTTCAGCAAATTCAACAGAAACAAGACGTTTATATTTAAGTGTTTCTCTATCTAAGATAAGTTCTTCTAATTGTTGATGAGCTTCCATTAAGATAGTTCCACCTGGTGTTTCATAAACACCTCTTGATTTCATACCAACAACACGGTTTTCAACGATATCAATAATACCAATACCATGTTGACCACCGATTTCATTTAATTTTTCTAAGATTTCTCTTTGAGACATCTTTTCACCATTTAAAGCAACAGGAACACCTTTTTCCCAATCAATAGATAAGTGAACATCTTCTTCTGGAGCTTTTTCTGGAGAATTTGATAATACTAATAAGTGATCATAATTTGGCGCACATGATGGATCTTCAAGTTCTAATCCTTCATGAGAAATATGCCAAATATTTCTATCACGTGAGTAACTATTATCAGCAGAGAAAGGTAAATTGATACCATGAGCTCTACAATATTCAATTTCAGATTCACGAGAATCCATTGTCCATTTTGGATCACGCCATGCAGCAATGATTTTTAAATCTGGAGCTAAAGCTTTAATACCTAATTCAAAACGAATTTGGTCATTTCCTTTACCAGTTGCACCATGACAAATCGCTGTTGCACCTTCTTGACGAGCAACATCAACAAGTACTTTTGCAATTAATGGACGAGCAGTTGCAGTCCCTAATAAATATTTGTATTCAAATACAGCATCTGCTTGAACAGTAGGCATAATGTAATTTTCTACGTATTCATCAACAACATTTTTGATATAAAGTTTACTTGCACCACATGCTTTAGCACGTTCTTCTAGACCGTCTAGTTCTTCTTTTTGACCGACATCAATACAGCAACAAATAACTTCACAATCATAGTTTTCTTTTAGCCATGGGATGATCGCAGTAGTATCTAATCCACCAGAATAAGCTAAAACGACTTTTTCTTTCATTTATAGTTTCCCCCTTGTTTTTTATCTTATAAATTATTATTATCATAAACTACTTTTTTTAAATATGCAATAACCTTGTCGAAATGTTGAACGTCAAAAAAAATAATGTCATCTTTATTATATATTAAAAAAATTTTTTTCTTAATAAATCATTATTGACAAAATGGAAAATTGTCATATAATGGTTTTAAACTCGAGGACTAAAAGAGTAGTCTTTATGGAAATAAGAGCGATCCTATGTTGATGGAAGATAGGAATGGAAGTAAAGATGAAGCGCATTTACGAGAGGAAAGATGGAAATAGAAGTATATCTTTTGGTAGATCTGCCTTAAAGATGAAAGAGGTTGTAAGGTCAACTTACAACAATTAGAGTGGTAACGCGATCAGTCGTCTCTATTTTAGAGACGGCTTTTTATTTTTTATAGGGGGAAAAGTAGAATGATTAATGTCGGAATTGTTGGTTCAACTGGTTATGGAGGATGTGAGCTTGTTAGAATTTTATTAACACATCCTGAGGTTCATATTGAATGGGTATCTTCAAGAACTTATAGTGATCAAGAATATAGTGATGTTTATAAAAGTTATTTCACTTTATTAGATCAAAAGTGTGTAGATGAAGATATTGAAAAATATTTAGATAATGTTGATGTTGTTTTCTTTGCAACACCTCAAGGGGTATGTGCAAAGATGGTAAATGAAAATGTTTTAAAGAAAGTTAAAGTAATTGATTTATCTGCAGATTATCGTATTAAAGATGTTGAAACATATGAATCATGGTATGGAATTAAACATGCTTCACCTGAATTTATTAAAGAAGCTGTTTATGGATTATGTGAAATCAATAGAGAAGATGTTAAAAATGCAAGACTGATTGCTAATCCTGGATGTTATCCAACATGTTCAATTTTATCAATTTATCCACTTGCTAAAGCAGGACTTATTGATATGGATACGTTGATTATTGATGCAAAGAGTGGCACAAGTGGTGCTGGTAGAGGAGCAAAAGTTCAAAATCTTTATTGTGAAGTGAATGAAAGTATTAAAGCTTATGGTGTAGCAAGTCATCGTCATACACCAGAAATTGAAGAACAATTAGGGTATGCTTCTTCATCAAAAGTATTACTTAACTTCACACCTCATCTTATTCCAATGAATAGAGGAATTTTAATTACAGCTTACGCTTCATTAAAAGAAGGAGTAAGTGAGGAAGATGTTAAAAAAGCGTATGATATTTATAAAGATGAATATTTCGTACGTGTCTTAAAAGAAGGAAATGTTCCAGAAGTAAGAAATGTAAAATGTTCAAACTTTGTTGATGTTGCTTATAAAGTAGATCCTCGTACACATAGAGTGATTATGATGGGAGCCATGGACAATCTAGTTAAAGGAGCTGCTGGTCAAGCAATTCAAAATATGAATATTATGTTTGGTTTAGATGAAAAGACAGGTCTTATGTTAGCACCTGCAGTTTTATAAGGGGAAAAAGAGTATGAAAATAATAGAAGATGGAACAGTTACTAATCCAAAAGGGTATAAAGGTGCTGGATTACATATTGGTATTAAAAAGAGAAATAAAGATTTTGCTTTAATTGTTTCTGATGTTGAAGCAAAAGCAGTAGGAACTTTTACAACAAATATGGTAAAAGCGGCTCCTGTTTTATGGGATAAACAAGTTGTAGAAAACAGTGATACAGTAAAGGCTATTGCGATTAATAGTGGGATTGCCAATGCTTGTACTGGAAAACTTGGTGAAGAAGCAAATGAAAAATTCGCAAATATTGTAGGAAATGCTTTAAATGTAGAAAAAGAAAAAGTGTTGATTTGTTCAACAGGAGTCATTGGTAAACAATTATCTACTGATCCAATTGAAAAAGGGATTGATGAAGCTTTAAAACAATTAAAAGATGATCATCAAGCAGGAATTGATGTAGCTACTTCAATTATGACAACAGATACAAAACCAAAACATTTAGCTGTTGAAATTGAAGTAAAAGGAAAAACGGTAACTATTGGAGCATGTTGTAAAGGTTCGGGGATGATTCATCCAAATATGGCAACAATGCTTGGATTTATTACAACTGATTTAAATATTTCTAAGGAATTATTAAATAAAGCATTAAAATCTGTTATTCCAGATACTTTTAATATGATTTCTGTAGATAGAGATACTTCAACAAATGATACTGTTTTATTACTTGCTAATGGTTTAGCTGGTAATGATGAAATCGTAGAAGAAGATGAAGATTATCAAACATTTAAAGAAGCTTTACATTATGTTAATGAATACTTAGCTAAATGTATTGCAAGTGATGGAGAAGGGGCTACTAAATTATTAGAAGTGAATGTAAATGGTGCAAAAGATGTTAAACAAGCAAAAGTTGTTGCTAAAAGTGTTTGTACATCACCACTTGTAAAAACAGCTATTTTTGGAAATGATGCTAACTGGGGAAGACTTTTATGTGCAATGGGATATTCTGGGGAAGAATTTGATCCTTATCAAGTAGATTTATATATAGAAAGTGAATTTGGTAATTTAAAACTTGTAGAAAATGGGATGGCTACAGATTATAGTGAAGAATTTGCGACTAAGATTTTATCGAGTGATTATGTAAAAACAAATATTGATATGAAAATTGCTGATGCAAAGGCAACAGCTTGGGGATGTGATTTGACTTATGATTATGTCAAAATCAATGCTGATTATCGTTCGTAGGGGGAATTGAAATGCAACAAGAGTTTAGAAAAGAAATTAATAAAGCGGAGATTTTAGTAGAAGCACTTGGATATATGCAAAAATATGAAGGTGATATTGTTGTTATTAAGTACGGGGGAAGTGCAATGACAAACGAAATCATCAAAAAGAGTGTTTTAAAAGATATCGCAGTTTTAAAATCTGTTGGTTTGAAACCGATTATTGTTCATGGTGGAGGCAAAGATATTAATAGAATGTTAGACCGTGTTCAAATTAAAAGTGAGTTTAAAAATGGGTTAAGAATTACAGATAAAGATACTTTAGAAATTGCTGAAATGGTTTTATCAGGAAAAATCAATAAAGGACTTGTAACACATTTGGAACAAATTGGAACACATGCTGTTGGTTTGTCTGGTAAAGATGGTAACATGATTACGGTAGAAAAGGTTATGCCTCAAGGTGAAGATATTGGTTTTGTTGGAAAAATAACACATGTTGATACAACATTAATTAATACGTTATTAGACCAAGGATATACGCCAATTATTTCAACAATTGGTTTAGATGAAAAATATCATGCTTATAATATTAATGCTGATGATGTAGCGACAGCAATTGCGCGCGCTGTTAAAGCAAGTAAGCTTGTTTTCTTAACAGACATTGAAGGGGTGTTAGAGGATCCAAGTAATCCTGAAACATTGATTTCAAAAATTGATACTGAGTCTGCTAAAGAATTATTTGAAAATGGTATTATTACTGGTGGTATGATTCCTAAAGTAAAAAATTGTTTAGAAGCTGTACAAAATGATGTTAAACGTGTCCATATTTTAGATGGAAGATTAGAACATAGTTTATTAATTGAAATCTTTACTAAAAAAGGTGTTGGAACAATGATAAAAAAATAGAACTCAATGAGTTCTATTTTTTTAGTTTAATAATATTTATTTCATCATACGTTAGAAAACGGCGTTGGTCATCTGATTCTTTATGAAATCCATTAGAAATAAGAAGTGTAGTTCCATTGTTAACATGTTTTCCATTAACATATTTCTTACCTTTTTCTTTTGTCTCTATACCACCAATTAAAGGAATTTTATAATATCCTCCAAGTGTATGACCGGATAACTGAAGTTGTACAGCACTGTTTTTTATTTGGGTAAAATAATCTGGTTGATGAACTAAGGCAATCTTAAAATGATTTTTATTATCATCATTGATTAGTCCTGAACAATCCCCGCTATTTTCTAATCCTAAAAGATCGATAACTGCATCTTTATAATATATAGTTCGTAACTCATTATGTAAAACCTCAAAACCTGCTTCTGTTAATAAATTAGTACAATCATTAGAATCATTTTGATCTTTTTCTCCTAAAACAGCAAATTTTCCATAATGAGACTGTATATTTTTTAAAATTTGACTTACTTTTTCTATATCAAATAAAGAATCACTGTAAATATCTCCACCAAAAAGAATAAGGTCAACATCTTTTTGATTGAATTCTTTAACAGCTTCTTTTAAACGATTTAAATCTTCCTTTGTAGAAAGATTTAAATCAGAAAGATAACCAATCGTAAAACCATTAAATTCTTTAGGTAATGTTTCTTGACTATAGGTCGTTGCTTTAAAACGATAAGTATTCTTACTTTGAATATACCATTGATAAACACATAACACTAAAGAAATAGAGAGGAAACATAGAATAATCTTTTTAATATATTTCATTATTTTTTATTCATGATAACGGGTATAATCATTGGATTTCTTTTTGTTTTACGATAAAAATATTGTGAAAGTACATCTCTCGTTGTATTTTTAATTTCACCAAAAGTTGTTTTTCCTGCAAGTAATTGACTTAATGCTTGACCAACTAAGTTTTCTGCTTCACGGATCATTGGAAAACTATCTTTCATATAGACAAATCCACGTGAAATAATAACCGGTTTTGTAAGTAATTTACCTTCATGAGAATCCATTGCGATTAAAACAGAAACCATTCCATCTTCAGATAGAATTTGACGATCTCTTAAAACAGCTGTAGATAATCCAGAAAGGTCATTACCATCAACATAAATATCATCTACATGGATTCTTGGACCTAAACGAGCAGTTCCTTTATTAAGTAAAATTGTATCCCCATTACTTAAAACAAATGTATTTTCTTTTGGAACACCTACTTCTTGAGAAAGTTCAGCGTGTATTTTTAACATACGATATTCCCCATGTACAGGGAAGAAATATTTAGGCTTTGTAAGTAACAACATTAATTTTTGTTCTTCTTGACTGGCATGTCCTGATGTATGAAGATTGTTAAATGCTGTATTGACTAAAACTTTGGCACCAGCTCTAAATAAACGGTTAACAACGATATTGATGCTTGATGCATTTCCTGGAATTGGACTTGATGAAAAGACAACAGTATCTCCAGGTTTGATTTTAACAAATTTATGTGTTCCATTAGCAATACGGCTTAACGCAGACAAAGCTTCTCCTTGGCTTCCTGTGCATAGAATTAAGATTTCATTATCAGGTAATTTTTTTGCTTCGTTATTACTAATAAAGAAAGAATCAGGTGCTTTAATATAACCCATTTGTCTTGATACTTGGATATTATTTTCCATTGAACGACCAAAAACAAGAATTTTACGGTTAAACTTAACAGCAGCTTCTACAATTTGTTGAACACGATGAACATTAGAAGCAAAGGTTGCAACGATTAGACGACCTTCAGTTTTTCTAAATTCTTCTTGTACAGCATAAGCTACTTGTTTTTCGCTTTTAGAAAATGTAGGAACTTCAGCATTTGTAGAATCACTTAATAATAAAGTAACACCTGTTTCTCCTAAGAAAGACATTTTTTGGAAATCAGCAGGATCTCCTACAGGTGTTAAATCAAATTTAAAGTCACCTGTTGAAACAATTCTACCATTAGGAGAATTAATAATAATTCCTAAACTTTCTGGAATAGAGTGGTTTGTTTTAAAGAAACCAATATTGAAATATTTAGTTTTAATTTGATATTCATCATCAATACGAATCAAATGTGTTGCATTTGTTAAACGTTTTTCCTCTAATTTTCTAGTAATCATTGCACAAGCCAGAGGAGAGGCATAAATGAATGGTATTTTTACAACTTGTAGTAAAAAAGGAATGCCTCCAATATGATCTTCATGACCATGTGTAATTAAAAGACCTCTAATTTTATTTTCATTACGTTTTAAATAACTATAATCTGGAATAACATAATCAATACCAGGTAAACCTTCTTCAGCAAATTTTACCCCTGCATCAATAATGATAATTTCATTATCATGTTCAACACAATACATATTTTTTCCAATTTCATTTAAACCACCTAAAGCATAAACTTTAGTATCCATTGTTTTATTATGTTTTGTATTTTTATAATTTTTATGTGTTGATCTATGACGATTAAAGTTTTTATTTTTATTATGTTTGTTGCCATTATATTTATTATTATGGATTGGCTTTTCTTGCATAAATAACCTCCTTATATTTTTTGTTTTATTATAGCATAAACTTAAAATGTATTATAGACTATCAAAATGGAAAAAGTCAAATTATTATACCCATAAATAAAAAAGGAGCTGTAACGAAATAAATTTTTAGAAGTTTAACTTTCGTTGTTAAGCTTCTTTTTTTGTTAGAAATAAAAAAATCACATCTATTTTGATGTGTCTACTATCATTATTCACTTTTTTATGTGAATTTTACCTGCTTTTGGGCGCAATGAGGGTATCGAATTTTCAATGCTTTTTTTCAGGAACGGTTTGTTTAGTTTACAACCACTTTCTTTTTATTTTTTATTCGATAATTGTGATATTTTCTTAAATTATATCCTATACATACCAATAGAAATTCCATCCTTGTATTTTTTAATCCTCTTCTTGTAAATCTTGTGAATCTCATATCCTGCTTGATTACTCCAAATGCTCCTTCTACCTGGATGCTTCTTTGTTTCTTCATTTCTTTTCCTTGTTCCGTTGACAAGTTCTTATCTACTTCTGCATAGAATTCATTTAAAACAACATCTCTTGATACTGTTTTATATCCTTTTCTTCCCTTTAAACATTTTTCCTTGAATTGACATCCTTCACATTTTTCCTTGTTTTCATATAGCTGTATAATTCTTAGATATTTTCCATCTTCATTATATTTTTCATTTAAATATTGGTTAAACACATATCCATTTGGACATACTTTATACCCTTGTTCATTCATTTCCCACAATAATGGATTGTATTTGTTGTTCTTTTTATATTTTGGTTCATTTTTCTTGGCATACATTGAATATTTCATATCCAGTTCCATTTTTTTATCGGTACAATACATATAATTCTCAAAACTTCCATATCCTGCATCTGCCATTGGGTGTTTTGGATATTCTCCGTTATATTCATTATATCTTTCCATGAACGGTATGAATGTCTTTGAATCTGCTGGTCTTTGATATAGTTCTGCATTGACAATAACACCATCACTCACTGCTATCTGTGCATTATAACATGGTCTGCTCAATCCCGTATTACAGTAATAATCCATTTTTGTTGCACACATCGTTGCATCATGATCCGTTTTCGAACAGCTGTTTCTTTCGTCTATGATATCTAGCCAGTATTCATATTCCAACACCTTTTCATAGTATTTTAAAAATTCATCATAGCTTCTTTGAATTTCTGTTTTTCTTTTTCCTCGACCATATACGGGCTCAATATCTTCTTTTTTCATAATTTCAAAAAGATACTGTACGATATATCCTATTTCTTGAGCACAGTATTTATTATTTTGCTTGAATCCTAATCCTCTGTTTTTATTGATATCAGCTATTGAATCACTTATTTTTTGCCACAGTTTTTTTCTTGCATTGATAATCCTTGTTTTATAGACAAATGTATATTTTCCTGCATCTGCTTCCAGTTTTGTCCCATCTATGTACTGAATTTCTTTATTTATTTTCATTAAAGCACCTATATTATTTGAAAGTTCAAAAAATATCTCATCAATATTTTTAACGAGATAGTCTTTTAAAAGTCTTTCAAAAGTCATGAAGCTGGGCGTTTCTTCACCCATTATGTACATGAAACGAATATCATATCTGCATAATGATTCCATGGATCTCAAATCATTATCGCATAACATATAGGCAAAAAGTGCAACCTTCAAAAGCTTACATCTGTCATATCCCTTTCTTCCTCGACACTTACCTTTTTTAAAATATTTAGATAGATTCACTCCTTCTAGTGCCTTTAGGAAAGAAACAACCACATCATCTTCATCAATTTTAATACCTAAATCTATTGGCAAAGACAGTTGTAATGCGTTATAATCATTTTGTTGTAGAATTTTGTTTTCCATATATAAATTATACAACAAAAAAGAACAATGTTTCAGTTTTTGGGCTCTATACTAAAACTGGAGGGGAAATATATCCTGCTCCAGTTTTCTTATATT
>NZ_JBKYAR010000030.1:0-7652 GCF_047023275.1 Faecalibacillus sp.
ATTGTTGTTGGTCCATCATTGATCAGTGAGACTTTCATCATCGCTCCAAAGATTCCTGTTTCTGTATGGACCCCTGCTTTTTCTAATGATTTATTAAAATAGTCATATAATGGTTTTGATATTTCTGGTTTAGCAGCATCTAAAAAACTAGGTCTTCTTCCTTTTTTACAATTTGCATATAAAGTAAATTGTGAGATGGAAAGAATTTCTCCTTTGATATCCATCAATGATAAATTTAATTTTTCATTTTCATCTTCAAAAATTCTTAAATTAATAAGTTTATTAACCATCTTATCAACAATTTCTTCATTATCATCATTCGTAATACCCACTAATACCATAAATCCTTGTTTAATTTGTCCATTTATTTTTCCTTCAATTTCAACACTTGCTTCACTTACTCTTTGTACAACTAATCTCATATTCATTTCTACCTTTCTTTTTATAAAAGTGTTATAATCATTATAATTCATTTTGTATTAAGGAGGAAGATTTTTTTATGAGTGGAACTTTAGCTTATAATATGAGACCTCAATCTCTTTTAGATATATTAGGACAAAAACATATTATTGGTGAAAATGGTTTATTTACTAAATTTGTAGAAAAAAACCATCCCATGTCTGTTATTTTATATGGTCCACCAGGTTGTGGTAAAACAACTCTTGCAATGGCTTTAGCTCATGATTTAAATATGCCTTGTCGTACTTTTAATGCATCTACAGGAAATAAAAAAGAAATGGATTTGATTATTGAAGAAGCTAAATTATCTAATGGTCTTTTTGTCATTATCGATGAAATTCATCGTATGAATAAAATGAAACAAGATAATTTACTTCCTTATGTAGAAAGCGGTCTATTGATTATTGTTGGATGTACAACTGCTAATCCTTATCATTCAATCAATCCTGCCATTCGTTCAAGATGTCAAATCATTGAAGTTAAACCTTTAACTCAAGAAGATATTATTCAAGGTTTACATCATGCTTTAGATAGTGAAAAAGGCTATCATCATCAATATCAATGTGATGAAGAAGTCTTGCAACATATTGCTCGTCTTTCATCAGGAGATATTCGTTTTGCGTATAATTGTTTAGAAGTATGTACAATTATTTCTCATGATCATCATATTACTATTGAAGATGCTAAAAATGCTTTAACACAAGCTAATGGTCAATTTGATAAAGATGAAGATCAATATTATGATACTTTAAGTGGTTTACAAAAATCTATTCGTGGAAGTGATCCTAATGGAGCCATGTATTATTTTGCAAAGTTGATAGAATATAATGATATTGAATCTTTAGAAAGACGTGTCCTTGTTTGTGCATATGAAGATGTTGGACTTGCTAATCCAAATGCTTGTATGCGTACTGTTGCTGCTTTTCAAGCTGCTAGAACAGTAGGATTTCCTGAAGCAAGAATTCCTATCGCAAGTGCTATTATTGATTTATGTCTTTCACCTAAATCTAAATCATCAGAAGCAGCTATTGATGCTGCCTTAGCTTCTTTAAGACAACAATCTTTGCCTGCACCTGAATATTTAAGATTAACACCTGTTGGTCTAGAAGAAGATGAAAAATATAATTATGATCGTCCTGAGTTATGGGAATATATTCAATATTTACCTGATCAAATCGCAAATAATCAATTCTATGTACCTTGGATGACAAGTCAATATGAAAAAGCTTTAGCTGAAAATTATCGACGTATTTTAAGACATGGTCGTACAAGTAATATTAAAAAATTAAATCATACAAAAAAATCCTAAATTTTTAGGATTTTTTCTATATCATCTGTTACTTGTTTAATAGTTTGTTCAAAATGTTCTAAATTTACATCATACCAATGAACATCAAATTGGTTTTTAAACCAAGTATACTGTCTTTTAGCGTATTGTCTTGAATGCTTTTTAATCAGTTCTAAAACTTCATTTAAATCTATTTGATGATCATAATAATCAAACCATTCCTTATAACCAATCGCTTTCATACTTTGATGATTTCTTGTAAGTCCTTGACTATAAAGTTGATCCATTTCCTCTTTTAACCCATTTTTCATCATCACATCAACACGTTTATTAATTCTTTCATATAAAACATCTCTAGGAAGCGTTAATCCTACAAAATAAGCATCATATAAGCAAACATGTTCTTGTTCTTCTAACATTTCACTTTTTCTTTTACCTGTTGTTTCATAGATTTCAATAGCTCTTAAAACACGTCGACGGTTATTAAAGTGTAATGTTTTTGCACTTTCTTCATCGATTGATTTTAAATGATCATGTAATTGTTCATTTGTATAATCTTTATATTTTTCATTTATTGCATGATGATCGTTTTCCATTTCATCAAATTGATAATCATATAATGCTGCTTTTATATATAAGCCTGTTCCTCCAACAATTATTGGAACATGTCCTCTTTGGGTAATTTCTGTTATCTTTTTTCTTACTGTTTGTTGAAAATCATGAACACTATATGTTTCATCAGGATTTAAAATATCTACACAATGATGAATAATACCTTCTTTTTCTTCTTCTGTGACTTTAGCAGTTCCTATATCCATCTGTTTATAAATTTGCATAGAATCTCCACTAATAACTTCTCCATTGAACTTTTTAGCAAGAGCTACTCCCATTTTTGTTTTACCAACACTTGTTGGTCCAATTACAACAATTACTTTTTCCATTATACGACCCTCTTAAATAATTTTTCTAATTCATATGCTGAATAATGAATAATCGTTGGTCTTCCATGTGGGCAAACATAAGGATTATCACAACGCATTAAATTATCAACAATTGTTTGCATTGATTCAATTGATAGATGACTATTTCCTTTTAAAGATGCTTTGCAACTTAATGTTGCTATAGCATGTTCTTGTAAAGAAAGTAAATCGATTTTATTATCTTTTAAGATTTGTTGAATCATATCTTCAATAAATAAATGTTCATTAATTTGATTCATCCACATTGGCAGTTGTTTAATAATAAAACCATTACCAAAAGGCTCTAAATCAATGCCAACTTCTTTTAATAAATCTTTTCTTTCTTCAATCATCATACATTCACTTAAAGGATATTCAACTGTAATAGGTACTAATAAATCTCTCATTGTCATATCTGGATGACTATATTTTTCTAGAAAATATTCATAATTGATTCTTTCTTGTGCAGCATGTTGATCTATCAAATACATTCCACTTTCATCTTCACCTACAATATAAGTTCCATGAATTTGTGCTTTTACAAATATTTTCTTTTTCATTTCTTTTAAAGGCACTTCCACTTTTTCAAGTTGGATAGGTTCTTCAACAAGCTTTTCTACAGGTTCTGTTATATATTCATTTTTTTCTTCATGTACAAATAGTGGTTGTTTTTCTTCTTGAATAAATGAAGCTAGTGGTTTTTCTTGAACTTTTGTAGGAATTTCTTGTCTAAAATCAATATCTAGATCCATTTGATCTAGTTGTGGTTTAAAGACTGGTTTTTCTTCTTTAACTTGATAGGTTAAATTTACATTTTCTAAAGTTTTAGATACCGCATCAAAAATCAATTGTTTTAATTCATATTCTTTAGAAAACTTAACTTCTAACTTACTTGGATGAACATTGACATCCACTAAATAAGGATCAATTTCAATATTGATGACTGCAATAGGATAACGATTATCTGCTAAATATTTACGATATGCTTGATTAATAGCATCGATTGCTACTTGATTTTTAACAATACGATGATTGACCATCGTAACAATATGATTCTTACTTGCCCTATTCACTTCAATTTTGCCAATAAAACCTTCTATTTGAAATTCATCATTTCCAGCTTTTAAATTCAACATATTTTTAACCATAGATAACCCATAAATCTGATGAATAACTTCTAATAAATTTCCATTCCCATTTGTTTTATAAGTCAATTTATCATTATGCATTAAAGTAAAAGCAATATCTGGATGAGATAAAGAAAGTCTTTCTACATAATTTTGTATATGTGCAAATTCAGCATTGACAGATTTTACATATTTTAATCTTGCTGGAACATTTTGAAAAAGCTTTGAAACAGAAATATTTGTTCCTCTATTAAGATCACTTTGTTTTTGTTCAATAAATTTACCAAATTCATAGATGACTGTTGATCCTTGACTTCCATCACTGGTTTTTAAAACAAAATGAGAAATAGAAGCAATGGAAGGAATAGCTTCGCCTCTAAAACCTAATGTTTGAATACAAAATAAATCTTGATCATTATAGATTTTACTTGTTGCATGTCTTGAAAAACAAAGACATGCATCTTCTTTATCCATTCCTAAACCATCATCAATAATTTGAATTAAATTCATTCCTCCTTCTTCTATAATAATATCTATTTTAGAAGAAGAAGCATCAATACTATTTTCAACTAATTCTTTGACAACATTTGCTGGTCTTTCAATAACTTCACCAGCTGCTATTTTATTTGCTAAAATATCATCAAGTTGTTTTATTTTCATAGGCCACCTCTACTTTACTAATTTTTTTAATTCGATTAAAGTTGACAAAGCATCTAATGGTGATAAAGCCATTGGATCAATTGTCTTTAAATATTTTTCAACTTCACTTTCTTTTTCAATAACTTGAACTTGTTTTTCTTCAATTAAACGATCTTCTACATTATTTTCTTCAAGTGTTTCTAATACTAAATTAGCACGATTGATTACTTCATCTGGTAATTTAGCAAGTTTAGCCACATTGACTCCATAAGATTTATTAGAACGTCCTTTTTTAATTAAATATTCAAATACTAAATGATCATTATCTACTCTAGCACTGGCATGAACATTTTGAATACCAAGACCTTTATCTTCTAAAAATGTAAGTTCATGGTAGTGGGTTGAAAATAATGTCATACAATGAATTTCACTAGCAATATATTCAATCATTGCCTGGGCAATAGCCATTCCATCAAAAGTTGCTGTTCCTCGACCAATTTCATCAAATAAAATCAATGATTTTTCACTAGCAAAACGTAAAGCATTATTGGCTTCTAACATTTCTACCATGAAAGTTGATTGACCACTAATTAAATCATCACTGGCTCCAATACGCGTAAAGATCTGATCAAAGATCGTTAAATTAGCATATTTAGCAGGGACAAATGAGCCAATTTGCGCCATAATAACAATTAAAGCTACTTGTCTCATATAAGTCGATTTACCACCCATATTTGGCCCTGTAATTAAGACAACTGGTGAATTTTCATCAATTGAAACATCGTTAGGTACATATTTACCATGCCCCATGACTTTTTCAATGACACCATGTCTACCTTCTTTAATATCCATAATTTTTTGATCATTAAAGACAGGTCTTACATAACTATTTTCACTTGCTAACATTGCAAGAGATTGATAAACATCTACACGCGCAATAATTTTCGAAACATCTTGAATTAAATGAACTTCTTTTTTGATTTCATTTCTAACTTGAGTAAATAAAACATATTCTAATTTTTGAATTTTATCTTGTGCCGATAAAATCTTACTTTCCATATCTTTTAATTCAGGCGTAATAAATCTTTCTGCATTTGATAAACTTTGTTTTCTTGTATATTCGAATTCATCTTTAACAAGATCTAAACTTCCTTTTGTAACTTCAATATAATAACCAAAGACACGATTATAACCAACTTTTAAGTTTTTAATACCAGTTTTTTCTCTTTCTTTTTGTTCAAAATCAACTAACCATTGTTTTCCATGATCTCTTAAATAACGTAATTCATCTAATTCTTCATTAAAATGATCTTTGATAATATTTCCTTCTTTAATTGTAAGAGGAGGATTATCAATAATAGCATCATCAATGAGTTTTGTAATATGTGATAAATCAATGATTTGATCGGCTAATTGATCTGTTAAAGGTTCATTGAATGAATAAAGTTGTTGTTTTAATTCTGGTAAGACTTTTAAAGAAGAAGCAATCCATTTTAAATCTCTTGCATTAATGTTTCCAAAAGCAATACGACTTGATAGTCTTTCTAAGTCATAGATTTCTTTTAATATTTCTTTAATACTTTCTCTTTGAATAAATTGTTGGGTAAAGATTTCAACAATATCTAATCTTTCTTCAATGGCTTCTTTTTTTAAAAGTGGTCGATCAATATAACTCTTTAAAAGTCTTGCTCCCATTGCTGATTTTGTCATATCTAATAACCAAAATAAGGAACCATATTTTTCATGATCTTTAGAATTTTCAGTTAATTCTAATGATTTTTTAGTATAAAGATCCATTGTCATAAAATCTTGATTATTGATTTCTTCAATCATTTGAAGATGTTCTAAGTCTCTTTTTTGTGTTTCAATTAAATAATTTAATAATAAAGTAGCTACTTTAATTTCTTTTAAATCCTTTATATTATGAAAAATATCTCGATATTTTTCATTAAATGTTTCATTATCATAATGAGATACCATAATTGAATCATTAAAGCTATATGTACAATCACTTTTAACAACAATTTCTTTAACTTCCATCGAAGCTAATTGATTATTTAAAAGATGATCCTTTTTATCAATATTGATGACTTGAAATTCACCTGTTGTAATATCACAAAAAGCAAGTGTATAAACAAAATCAAAAATCATCATACACGCAATATAATTATTTTTATTTTTTGTCATTGAATCATCAAAAATAGTACCTGGTGTGACAATTTGAACAACACCACGTTCAACAATTCCTTTTTTACCAGGATCTGTTAATTGTTCAACAATAGCGACTTTATGACCATTATCTACTAATTTTTGAATATATCCACTCGCACTATGAAAAGGAACTCCACACATTGGAACTCTTTCTTTAGCGCCGGCATTTTTCCCTGTTAAAGCAAGTTCTAGTTCTTTAGAAACAATCATCGCATCATCAAAGAACATTTCATAAAAATCTCCTAATCTAAACATCACAATAGCATCTTTATTTTGTTCTTTAATGCCTAAATATTGCATCATCATTGGACTGTATTTTTGTTTCATTTTTACACCTCATTCTAATTCGTTGATTATTATAACATAGAAAGAAACATCTTTCTATGTTATGAAATCGGGATTAATTTTCATTTCAAGTTCTTCATCATTTGTTTTACTTTCTACAAGAATTGTTGTATCACCAATGATTTTTAAAGACATTTGTTTTTCTATTTCGATGTGCATTGTTTTATTTTCTAAGGTTGCATGGATACATCGAGGTAAGTATTGACTTTCAACAATAATTTGATCATTTTGACTGAGTTGATGATCTTTCATATTTAAATCAATAGCATCTTGGTAATGCACTTGTTGTTTTAATAAATAACTTTCATTTAAATAACTATACCAAATATGCAAATCAAAACTTCCTTCTATAAATGGTTGATGCTCCCTAATGATTCCTTGATATTGATGATTACAAATCCAACATCCTAGTATTTTATCAATCTCATTAACAACATAATCATATTTAGAAATCGTTTTTTTCGTTCCTTTTGATAAAGTTGCCTTGGTCATGATTTCATACACTTTACCAGCCATTTTGTCACCCCATATAACAATATGTCTAAAAATAAAAAAAAGACTTCTAAGAAGCAATGTCATTAAGTTAAGACTTTTTTAAGAGAATTTCTATATTTTATAAAATAT
>NZ_JBKYAR010000030.1:7662-12869 GCF_047023275.1 Faecalibacillus sp.
CAATGTCATTAAGTTAAGACTTTTTTAAGAGAATTTCTATATTTTATAAAATATGGGGGTTCTTTTTTTTATCTATTGACATGACTTTGATTTTGTGCGGCTTATAATGAATATTCTTTATATTCATTATAAGCCCTTTTTAGTAGGTGTATTTTTCAAAGGAGGATATTATCTATGTCAAATAAAAATACTAAAATTGCCTACTATTCCCCAAAGTGGATTTCTCGTCGCTTGGATGATGTTATCGATTCTACTGTAGAGTCTATTGGATGTTTTTGTGTTGATCCGGTTTCTAATTTTACCAGAAGCCGTATTCTTACTCCCAAGACACTTATTAAATTTATTTTAGGTTTGCAGGCTCACTCTTTGCCAAGTGAAGTTTCTGATTATTTTACTTCTTCAGATACTGATATCCCATCAGTATCTGCTGTTTCACAACGCCGTGACCTGTTGTACCCTGAAATTTTTAAATCTATCAACAGAAGATTTCTTTCTTCCATTGATAATCTGTCCACATTGAATGGTTACTATATTCTTGCACAGGATGGTTCCGATATCAATCTGCCCTTTTTACAGGATGATACTCAAATCTCTTATGGTCAGGATTCTATTGTTTGTCAATATCATCTGAATGCCTTGTATGACTGTATCAATCATGTATTTTGGGAATCAAGAATTGATCTGCCAACCAAAAAAAGTGAAGTAAGCGCACTGATTGATTTTATCAATCACCGTAATTATCCTGAAAATTCAATTATTACAGCTGATAGAAACTATGAAAGTTACAATCTCATGGCTCATTGTATTGAAAGTAATCAAAAATTTGTATTCAGAGTTAAGGATATCGATACGAAAAAAGGAATTTTGACATCTCTATCCCTACCCGATGAAATATTTGATATTACTGTTACTCGTACGCTTACAAATGTACAAACAAATGAAGTCAAGAAAAATGAAAACAATCAATTTGTATTTGTTCCTTCAACTTCTGTTTTTGATTATCTCGATGCCTGTAATCGTTTCTATGATCTTAGTTTTAGAATCATAAGATTTAAAATAGCTGGTGATAAATATGAAACATTGGTTACCAATCTTGATGAAAATGAATTCAAATTAAGTGATTTCAAAGATCTTTACCATCTTAGATGGAATGAAGAAACGGCATTCTATTATCTCAAATACGCAGTTGGCATGCTTTATTTCCATTGTAAAAAAAGGCAGCATATACAGCAGGAAATATACGCATCAATTTTATTTTATAACTATGCAAATTTGATCATTCAAAATATAAAAAAGAAGATGGAGATTAAAAAGACAAAGTACATATACAACATCAATGTAAGATCAGCATTGACCAACATAAGAAACTATTTTCGTAATCAAATAAAAGAATCCATCCTGATCAGAAACATAAAAAAATATCTGACCCCATCAAGGCCAGATAGAAACGTTCAACGTTCTATAAAACGACAATCACCAAGAGCGTTAAATAATAGAACAAGTTGACAGAGTTATTCTAACATAATTTTTTCTAGATATCACAAATTTTTTTGAGCCTAGACACTGGTTCTTTTAAAGTGCGTCAAAAATAAGATAATAAACCAAATTATTTAGGATAAAACAAAAAGAACAGAACATAGAAATATGTCTGTCCTTAACTTAACATAAATAGAACTGTCTTTTGTACAATGCCACCTTAACTTAATGACATTGCTTCTAAGAAGTCTTATTTTTGTTCTTTAGAGTCTTTTAACACAACATCATGTGCGCCACCTTCAACAATTGAAGTAGCTGATACTAAAGTAATTTTAGCTTTTTGTTGTAATTCAGGGATTGTTAAAGCACCACAGTTACACATTGTATGTTTAATTTTTGATAATGATAATCCAACGTTATCTTTTAAGCTTCCTGCATATGGTACATAAGAATCTACACCTTCTTCAAAAGAAAGTTTAGCATCTCCACCCATATCATAACGTTGCCAGTTACGAGCACGAGCAGAACCTTCTCCCCAATATTCTTTCATATATTGTCCATTAATTTGAACTTTATTTGTAGGAGATTCATCAAATCTTGAGAAATATCTACCTAGCATAATAAAATCAGAACCCATCGCTAAGGCTAATGTCATATGGTAATCATGAACGATACCACCATCTGAACAAATTGGTACATAAATTCCTGTTTCTTTAAAGTATTCATCTCTTGCTTTAGCTACTTCGATTGTTGCTGTAGCTTGTCCACGACCAATACCTTTTTGTTCACGAGTGATACAAATTGATCCTCCACCGATACCAATTTTAACGAAATCAGCACCACATTCAGCTAAGAATCTAAATCCTTCTGCATCAACAACGTTACCGGCACCTACTTTAACAGTATCACCATAATTTTCTCTAATCCAATCGATTGTTAATTTTTGCCATTCTGAGAATCCTTCAGATGAATCGATACATAAAACATCAGCACCAGCTTCTACTAATGCAGGAACACGTGTAGCATAGTCACGTGTATTGATTCCAGCACCAACAATGTAACGTTTATTTTCATCTAATAATTCATTTGGATTATTTTTTCTATTTTCATAGTCTTTTCTAAATACGAAATAATGTAATCTTTGTTCAGCATCTACTACAGGTAATGCATTTAATTTGTTATCCCAAATCATATCATTACATTCTTTAAGAGATGTTCCTAAATTTGCACAAATTAGTTTATCATATGGTGTCATAAAAGTTTCAACTTTTGTATCCATTGATAAACGAGAAATACGATAATCTCTTCCAGTAACAACTCCTAATAATTTACCGTTAGCAGTTCCATCTGCTGTAACTGCCATTGTTGAATGTCCAGTTTTTTCTTTTAAATCTAAAACATCTTTTAAAGTTGATTCAGGTGATAAGTTTGAATCACTTGGAACGAATCCAGCTTTATAATTTTTAACACGTCTTACCATAGCTGCTTGGCTTTCGATTGATTGAGATCCATAAATAAATGAAACTCCACCTTCTTTAGCTAAGGCAATTGCCATATTGTCATCAGATACAGCTTGCATAATTGCTGAAACTAATGGAATATTTAATGATAATGCAGGTTCTTCACCTTTTTTAAATTTAACTAATGGTGTTTTTAAACTTACGTTTTCAGCACGACACTCAGCTGATGAGTATCCTGGAACTAATAAATATTCATTAAAAGTATGCGATGGTTCTTCAAAGTAAAATGCCATTTTTTTATCTCCTTATTCTTTCTATATTTTTGAAAAATTATAATCCCCAAATTTAAATAAGTCAATAATAAAAAGAAAAAGTAGGTTTCCCTACTTTAAAGCATTATTCATTTGTTGATTGATTGTTTGTAAGATTTCATTCACTTCATTTTGTAAATATAAATAATTAACAACTAATGGATGATTTTCATAATATGCCTTTTTTTCTTGATATTCTTGAATTGTTTTTGTAACACCATCATCCTGTTTAGCTTTTTGATTGACAATCTTTTTTTGTAATGCTTTTAATTCTTTTTCTAATTGTTTAAGTTTTTCATCATTTAAAACAAGTTTTTCATACTTTTGATATTCTTGAACAACTTCTAAATCTAAAATTTCTTGATTTAATTTTCTAGCAAGTTCTTCAATTCTAGTCAACTTGTTCACCTTTTAAAGCCCAAGTTTTTACTTCTGTGACTTTTACAGGCACAATTTTACCAATATCTTCTTTACGTCCTTTGAAGTTGATCAATTTTTGATGTGCAGTATATCCTGTCATCATTGTTTCATCACGTTTAGATGGACCATCTACTAAAACATCCACAACTTGATTTAAGAAACGTTGATTTTGTTTTAAAGCTTTTTCTTTAACAACTTCATTTAATCTTTCTAAACGATCTTGTTTTTGTTCAAATGGCACATTGTCTTGCATTTTAGCCGCAGGTGTTCCTTCACGAGGAGAATAGATAAATGTATAGGCTAAATCGTATTCACATTCTTCATATAAAGAAAGTGTATCTTGGAATTGTTCTTCTGTTTCATTTGGGAAACCAACAATAATATCTGTTGTAATTGAACAATCTGGCATCACTTCTTTGATCATGTGGAAAAGTTCTAAATATTGTTCTCTTGTATATCTTCTACCCATTAATTTCAAGATTTCTGTATTTCCTGATTGTACTGGTAAATGGATATAAGGCATGATGTTATCATATTGATTAATGATTTCAATCATTTCTCTAGAAAAATCCCATGGATGACTTGTTGTAAAACGAATACGCGCAATACCAGTTTTAGCAACTTCTTCTAAAAGAGTCGCAAAATCATAGTCTTCTTCTAAATCTTTTCCATAACTATTGACATTTTGTCCAAGTAAAGTGATTTCTTGATACCCATCTGCTTTTAATCCTTTAACTTCTTCAATAATATCATCCATTAAACGAGAACGTTCTTTTCCTCTTGTATAAGGCACAATACAATACGTACAGAATTTATTACATCCATACATAATATTGACCCATGCTTTATGCCCATTAGCACGTGTAACAGGCGTATTTTCAATAACATCCCCTTCTTTAGACCATACTTCTACAACCATTTCTTTACTAAACATTGCTTCTTTTAATAAAGTTGGTAAACGATGAATATTATGTGTTCCAAAGATTAAATCTATATGTGGGTGCTTTTCTAATATTCTTTTAATAACAACTTCTTCTTGCGCCATACAACCGCATAAACCAAAAATAAGATTTGGGTTTTTCTTCTTTAAGTTTTTAACATAACCTACTTTCCCAAATACTTTTTCTTCTGCGTTTTCTCTAATAGCACAGGTATTTAATAAAATGACATCAGCATCTTCAATTTCTTTAGCAGCTGTATATCCCATCATTTCAAAAATACCTGCTAATGTTTCACCATCACGTTCATTAGCTTGACAACCATAAGTATGAATATAATAAGTTTTTCCTTTACCTACACTCACCATATCACTAGGTATTTCAAAAGCATCTTTTAAATGATCAACTTGTTTTCTACTTCTTTTTTGAGCCTCTTTTAAATTTGGCCCTTTAAAATATTCACTATAATCTTTCATTTTTTCACCACATTTCTTTCCTATTATATACATAAAGTTATCTTTTGGCTAGAAAAAAATAAGGACTTATCAGTCAATGTCATTAAGTTAAGACTTTTTTAAGAGAATTTCTATATTTTATAAAAT